>JBPCWT010000322.1:0-3208 GCA_051009255.1 Ruegeria sp.
GGGTGAGTTCTCGTGGCTGCGCATAAAGAAACCGGGGCCGTCCGTCTTGATACGTTTGACCGTTTCCCAGCTTTCCATGTCGATGACTGAAACGGTGGCATCGGTCAGATGCGGTGTCGCCATGACCGTCGCATCGCCGCGCTTCCAGGTGATACCAGAGCCCAGATGCGGCATCCCCGGCAGCTCCAGATCGGCAATCTTGTGGCCGATCACCAGATCAATAACCTGCCCACCTTCGCCGCCCCGCGACGCACCCATGACATATTCATAGGTCTGATCGAAAAAGAAATCGTCCAGGTAATCCGGCGTGGTGATCTTGCGCACGGGGAAAGGATTGGGGTTCTTGACCTGACCCTCAATGCGGAAATCATGGCCCAGTCCGAATTGCGGCGGGTTTTTCCCGTAAAAAACCTCCCAGATTTCCGGCACATCCTTCAGCGCCAGAACAAAACTTTCGCGCGGCGGCGCTTGGTACACCGCAGACACCCGGCTTGGTTTTCCCTTCTTGCCCTTGACCTCGATAACCTTGGCAACCGACAGGTCATCGGTCGACAACAGCGTCAGGCTGTTGGGCAGGTAATTGGCAACAGCCACCCATTTCCCGTCGCCCGACATTGCAATGTTGCGGCTGTTCAGACCGGCCCGCACACGTCCCAACTGCTGCAACGCCCAGATATCGTACTTCTGCACCCAGCCATCGCGCGACATGATGAAAACATAGCGACCATCGGGGCTGAACTTCGGCCCGCCATGCACCGCGAACGGGGTCTCGAACCGGTCCAGCACCTCGAACGTATCGCCATCCAGAACGCGGACATGGTGATCGCCGGTTTCCACCACCAGCGTAATGTTCATCGGGTCACTGTCCCACACTGGCGCGCCGACAGGGGCATAGATCTCGTCCAATGTCCGGCTGGCCATGATCTCGGCCTCGCCCCATTCCGGGTTGGCCTCCAGCGGCGATTTCAACCAGCCCGCCAGTTCCTCGATCTGCAAACTGTCCAGCTCATGCGAAAAGGCAGGCATCTGCGTGGCCACGCGCCCTTCGGCGATGACCGCGGCAATTCGCGGCCCGCGCATCCGCTTCAACGTCTCCGGGATCAGCGCAGGCCCAACCCCGCCCAGCCGGTTGTCGCCATGGCAGGATGCGCAATGCTCGGCGTAATCCGCCACCGGGTCGGCCCATACGGCCCCCGCCATCAGCAACCAGCACAGCGCGCCGATCTTCATCTTTTCGAAAATACTCCCGCCGGAGGCTCCTAATATCACCGCCAACGCCCCGCCTGACGAAACAGAACAAGTGGTTTCAAAAGAACTGATGCGCCGGATCATGGCTTTTCCCCCGGAATGGCGTGACCTGCAGGCGTTCACCGGCGTCGTTCACTCCGATTTCTTCGTTTGACAGGTAACAGGCCGGGTCCTCGGCCCATGGATCGCCCGTTACCTGCAAGGCCCGAATGCGGGTGTTGCCGCCGCAAACGTCCTTCAACTGGCAGGCACCACAACGCCCCTTCAGCGGGCGGGGCCGGGTTCGCAGCATGGCCAGCATCTTGTCATCACCGGTCCAAAGCTCGAAAAACGGCGTCGTCTTCACATTTCCCACGGTATAGTCCGACCAATAGGTATCGGGATGCACACGGCCCAGATTGTCGATACTGGCCACACCCAACCCGCTGGAGTTACCGCCCCAGGCTGTCAGGTGTTCGCGCACATGCGCTTCTTGTTCTGCTTCGAAATTGTATCGTATCCAGTTCAGGAAATACCCCGCATCCGCGTCGTTGTTGCCCGTTACAATGTCCAGGGGCCGTCCGCCTGACGCAGCTTCCCATGCGCGTTCCAGCAACAGGTCCATCCCCTTGCGGGTCCGCAGATGTTCGGCATCTTCGCCCCGGTTCTTGTCGCCGCGTCCGGCATAGACCAGATGGCTCAGGTAAAACTTGTCTACGCCCTCGTCGTCGCACAGCTTAAGCAGATCGGGCAGGTGGTGCTGGGTTCCTTCGGTCAGACAGAACCGCAACCCAACCTTGATACCGCGCTTCTTACAGGCCCGCACCCCGCGCAATGCATCGGCAAAGGCACCGTTGACGCCCCGGAACCAGTCATTCGTGGCACCTATCCCGTCCAGCGAAATCCCGACATAGCTGAACCCGACCTCGGCAATGCGATCAGCGGTCTCGCCGTGGATCTTCGTGCCATTGGTCGACAGCGCCAGCATCGGCACCAGTTCCCGCGCACGGTTTGCGATGTCAAAGAAATCGAACCGGTCCAAAGGTTCCCCGCCCGAGAGGATCAGGGCCGGGACGCGAAAATGGCCCAGATCCTCTAGGGTTTCCATGGCTTGCTGATGGCTCAGCTCGCCGGGGAACGCCACATCCGCCGAGACGGTGTAACAGTGACGGCATTTCAGGTTGCACCGCCGGGTAAGGTTCCAGATCACCACCGGCTTTACCGGTCCGGGGCGGCGTTTGCGCACCGGGGTCGGCTTGACCAACTGGTGCATGTACTCAGTCAGGCGGAACATGGTCTCAGCCTTTCGCTTTCAGGCGCAGCCCGGTTTTTTTCAGGATGCGTGTGGAATAAAGGATGTCCTTGCCCCGGCAGGCATCGCCAAGGATCGCGGCAATCTCGGCCCGCTTGACCTCGACCTCGTCCCTGTCCGTGCCATGAACCATGGCAAACAGGTTATAGGGCCAGTCGGGCAACGCGCGGGGGCGTTCATAACAATGGGTGACAAAGGGCAGGGCACCTATATGCGCGCCCAGCGCGGCAATCCGGTCATCGTCCACGTCCCAGACGGTCATACCGTTCGATGTCATACCCAGCTTATAGTGGTTGGGCGCGGCGGCAATGCGCCGGATGACACCCGTCGCTTTCATCGCGGCAATGCGCTCGATCAACGCGGACTCGTCTATCCCGACCCGCATTGCAATCTCGGCAAACGGGGCAGGGGTCAGAGGCAGACCGCCCTGCATCGTCTCGATAATCTGTCTGTCTGTCGCGTCGATCATGCCGCCACCCGGAAGCCGATGAAAAATTCCTGCAGTTTCGGGAAACACAGAACCTCGATCCCCGTCTCCCGTTCGATTGCATCGGCGGCGGCCGTGATCCCCTCAGGTGTTTCGGTGGCCAGCACGAACCACATGTTCAGCCGATGCGTGCGCTCATAATTATGCGCGACCTCCGGATGCGCATTGACTTTGGTCAGGAC
>JBPCWT010000323.1:0-3831 GCA_051009255.1 Ruegeria sp.
GGCCAGCAAGGGCGGTGGAACCCGGCGTGTCACCGGCGGCATCCACGGCGTCGCACGCGATGACATAGGCCGCGCCCAAAGCCTTGAACGAGCCGAGGTTCATCCGGCCCCGTTCATCCTTGACCCAAAAACCCGCGACGGGCGCAATGTCCGAGACATCGGCCAAGGGTGTTTCGCCTGCCGACGGGCACTGTGCCAGCAATGCGGCCACGCGGGATACATCCACCGAAGGAAACGGAGCGGCCTGAGCCAGTTTGCCACCACCACGATGAGGATTTGCGATTGCCCGGACCATCCGCGAGCCTCCTGCTATGTTGTCGGACCTGAAATTGTGCCCGCTCAGAACTGGCACACGCTTGCATATTCGCGATGCGTTGGAAAGCGGGCCATTGTTTGCAATTCAGTCGCTGCCGTGCGTCCGGTCATATGGCGATGGTGCGGGGATTTCACGCGCTGCGCGGGCCGCTTCGCCGGGGTCATAAACCTCGATCAGCAGGGGATGGCAGGCGGCCTCGTCCGAGGAGTGTTCGGCAGAGCAATCGCCGCCCGGACAGGCGGACAGACCGACCAGCAGATCGACCTCTGCCAGAAACTCCAGATAGTCGCCGGGGCGTACGGGGCTGGCCTTCATGAAATACTGCCCCGTGTCGCGGGTAAAGCCGGTGCACATGAACACGTTCAGAACATCATGCACATGCATTTCCGCCTGATGCAGCGGCAGACCGGTATGGCCAGCCAGGGCGCGGGTCAGGTTGGAATGACAGCAATAGTGATAATCGTCATCGGCCAGCAGGCGTTGCGTGTAGGGATCGCAGCGTGTGCCGATCACATCATGGACCGAGCCGCCAAAGCTGTCGAAGCCGTACCAGTCCAGCGTGTCATCGGTGATCGTTGCGAGAGGGCGCAGGTTAGGAAAGCTGGACCACATGCGATCACCAGTGGACAGGTGCGTTCCGTGGAGGGCGCGTGTTTTGCCGGAATAAAAACGCTCTTCCAGATTATCCTTGTGCCACAGGTTCAGGTCGCCAACTTGCGGGCCTTCGACAGAGACGATGCGGAAAAAGCCGCCTGCGGGAACCTCGATACATCCTGCGTCCCTTGGGCGAACCAGAATTTCGTCGGTTTTCCTTGCCTGTGCGCGGCGGGCGGCAAGGATGTCATGGTCGACGGCGGGCAGCGTTTCCGGCGCGTAGCAGACCACGGGTTTGATCTGGCGCAGGTCCGAGGCGTTCGACGGGGCGGCGTGCTGTGGATGGGTGAGTTTCATAAATGACCTCTTTGATAGTTGTCCGGTTCATATCCAGCCGGGGAGCCGGAATGAAACGGGCGGTAATTCAGGGCGTTCGCATTCGGGTAAAGCTGAGGGATATATGGGCGCGTTGTATCAGCGACGCGGCTTGCAGGTCGTTCAGGTCAAGCGCAGTCAGGATGTCGTCAATTTCCCGGTCAAATACCGCGACTTCGTCTTGCAAATCGATGACCGAGGAGAAAACGGATTTGAGCCAGATGCGGGTTGTCTGAAAATACAGCCGTTCAGATATTTCGCGCAGCGGTTCATTCTGGGTAAGTTGCAGAAGTGCCAGAAAGAAATCCATGTTGAGTTGGGCAAAGGCGCGGGGTTCGGGGTTTTTCACGATCTGTTTGGCGCGGGATGACAGGGCGTGAAATTCCTGCATCAGTTCGGCGCTGGGCATTGCCGGGGATAATTTGCCCGTCAGTTCCGCCAGCTCCATGCGCAGCCTGTAGGTTTGTTCCAGTTCTTCGATCTGGACATCTGTGACAAAGGTGCCGACACCCTGAACGGAGCGCAGCAGGCCTTCGCCTTCGAGCCGAACAAGAACCCGGCGCAGGGGTGTGCGCGAGACGCCGAACTCCTTGGCCAGTTCTTCCTCGGACAGACGGGTTCCGGGCGCGTAGTCCAGCAGGCATATCCGGCTGCGGATTTCGTGATGCAGCTTTTCAAAGCGGTCTCGCGCCTTGAAATCGGGGTTTTCAAAGTCGAGCGAGGTCATGGGTGCGGCCCGGCAGGTGCCGCAGTATCACCGCGTCCTGCGCAATCCGGTGTGATTTGCTGTCGCCCGAAACCCTGCATCCGTTACACCAGTTTCCCGCTAAGTCGGTCCAGCATGGCAAGGCATTGCGTCATCTGGTCGATGGACACGAACTCGTCCGGTTTATGCGCCTGTTCGATTGAACCGGGGCCGCAGACCACGACGCTCATCCCGAGGCTTTGAAAAATACCGGCCTCGGTCCCAAAGGGTACAAGATCGGTGCCGTTCGCGCCGGTCAGGTCCATGACCAGATCGCGGGCTTCGTTTTCGGTCATGGGCTCCAACCCATGAACCTCGCCGATGGTTTCGGTGTGAATGCCCGCGTCCGGGTGAACGGATTGCATCGCGGGGATCAGCGTCTCGTTGCAGTAATGGTGCAGCTGTTGTTTGACAAAGTCGGCATCGGAAACCTGCACAGGGCGCATTTCCCAATCTACGCGGGCCTTGCCCGGGATCACGTTATGGGCAACGCCGCCGACCAAGGCGCCTGTGTTAATCGTAGTCCACGGTGGTTCAAAGCCGCTGTTTGCCGGGACGCGGGCCTGAAGATCGGATTTCAACTCTATCAACCGCGAGACGTAGCGCACGGCATATTCCACCGCGTTCACGCCAGCATCCGGGGACGAGCCATGACCTTCGAGACCGGTGAAGCTGGTGGTGTATTCGAAACAACCCTTGTGCCCTTCGATGATCCGCATCGAGGTGGGTTCGCCCACAATTGCGATGGCGGGTTTGATACCCTTTTCAAGCAACGTTTCTGCCAGAGCGTGGGCACCGATACAGCCGGTTTCTTCGTCGTAAGTGATTGAAAAGTGAACAGGGCGATGCAGATCAAGCGCCGCGTATCGCGGTGCCATGGCCAGAATTGCAGCGATGAACCCCTTCATGTCACATGTGCCGCGCCCAAACCATTTTCCGTCCTGTTCGACCATTTCAAAAGGATCGGTCGACCAGTCCTGATCCGTGATGGGCACAACGTCGGAATGGCCTGACAATACGATGCCCCCATCGCGTTTCGGGCCGAGCGTGGCAAACAGATTGGCCTTGGCCCCGGTTGGATCGTGCCAGATCTCTACCTCTGCCCCGAGATCGGACAATTGTTGCGACAGGTATTGGATCATGTCGAGATTGCTGTCGGTCGACACCGTCGCGAAACCGATAAGATCCCGCAGAATATCCCGGGTTTCGTTGAGGAGGCTCACACTTTAATCCTTGATAAAGAGTTTGCGTTCGACATTGCACAGCGCCTCGGCAGGGCCGTTTTCGGTGATGACGATGGTTTCGGTCGTTTCCAATCCCCAGTCATCCAGCCACAGGCCGGGCATGAAGTGGAATGTCATGCCGGGTTGCAGAACCGTTTCGTCCGTGGGCCGGATCGACACGGTGCGTTCGCCCCAGTCCGGGGGATAGCTGAGGCCGATCGGGTATCCGCAGCGCCCGCCGCGATCTATGCCAACCTTGGCAAGTTCGGCGTTCAGCGCATTTGCGATGTCGCAGGCGCGATTTCCAGCGCGCGCGGCCTCGAGCCCGGCTTCGAGTCCGGCGGTCAGTGCGTTTGAGGCATCGACCATGTTCTGCGGCGGCTTTCCAAGAAAAACCGAGCGGCACAGGGGCGCGTGATACCGGCGGTAACATCCTGAAAGTTCAAAGAATGTGATCTCTCCGGTTTTCATTTCGTTACCGTTCCACGTCAGATGCGGAGCGGTGGCGTCGATGCCCGAGGGTGTCAGCGGGACGATGGCGGGGTAATCGCCCCAATCGTCGCCCACGCCGATCAAGC
>JBPCWT010000324.1:0-3361 GCA_051009255.1 Ruegeria sp.
CTATAACGTCGAACCGCAATGCACGCCCAGCCGCTCGGCCTTTATGACGGGTCGCCACCCGATCCGGTCGGGCACGAACAAAGTCGTTTGGGGAATGCTATATGGCTTGACCCAATGGGAACGAACGCTGCCGGAACTTTTGTCGGAACAGGGCTACGCCACAGGGATGTACGGCAAATGGCATCTCGGAAATACACCGGGGCGGTTTCCGACCGATCAGGGGTTCGACGAGTGGTATGGCATCGCCAACACTTCGGACGAATCCATGTATTCGTCTCAATTCCAATACGACCCGGACGTTTCGGAAAGGACGATCATTGAGAAGGCTGTGAAGGGCCAGAAGCCTGAACTGGTTGGCGACTATGACATCCCGGCGCGCCGAAAAATTGATGCCGAACTGGTCAACCGCTCGGTTGATTTCATAGCTCGAAGCGTCGAGGCGAAGAAACCATTTTTTGCGTATATTCCGTTCACACAACCGCACCTTCCGACGTTGCCGCACCCGGATTTCGAAGGCAAGACAGGTGAAGGACACTATGCCGATGTCCTTGCCGAGATTGACTACCGCGCGGGCCAGGTACTTGATGCCATTGACGATCTTGGCGTTCGCGAAAATACGATCGTGATGTTCACGAGCGACAATGGTCCCGATGGCTATTACCCCTGGCACGGGACAGCAGGACCCTGGCGCGGAACCTTCTTTACTGCGATGGAGGGCTCCCTTCGCGTGCCATTCATTGCCCGGTGGCCAGGCAAGATCGAAGCCGGCACAACATCAAACGAAATAATTCACATGGTCGACCAGTTGCCGACACTGGCACGTGTTGCCGGGGCCAAAGTACCCGATGATCGGATGATCGATGGCGTTGATCAACTGGACTTTCTGACGGGCAAACAGAAGAAGTCGAACCGCGAGGGCTTTCCCGTGTACAACGGCGACGACCTGTACGCCTACAAATGGCGCAACTGGAAGATGCACTTCATAGAACTGGACAACATCCAAGGCAGTCCAAAGAAGAGCCTCATGCCTCGGCTGCACCACCTGGTCAAGGACCCCAAGGAAGAGCACGACATCGCCGTCGAGGCAACCTGGGTGCTGCCTGTAATTACCGAAAAAATCGTCGCGTTCCAGGAGACGCTGATAAAAGAACCGCCGATCAAGCTGGGGACACCCGATCCGTATGTGCCGCCTGGAAAGCAAGGAGCAACTGCAGAGTGGCAGGATTGATCGCGTGTTGTAATTCAGCTCAAGTGCGCGCCGATCAAATACCGAACATACTCAAAGAACAAGGTCATCAATGGCAAGCACATCCATACAGATTGAAGGAACGCTGGTGTACATTTTGCTCAAGACGTGCCCCATTAAACCGTTCTAAAAAACGAAATAGAATTGAAGATCGCGTTTGAGAAACGCGCCCCTGCAGGGACACCGCACTTAAACCAAGGCACAACTACATGGCTAAATCACCTCAAGCTCTCATGTCTGGCGAGGCTCGGCCCGACAAAAGAAAAGCGCCCTTTCCCGGGATGGTTTGGGTGCCGGGCGGCACTTTTGCTATGGGTTCAAATGACCACTACCCCGAAGAAGCGCCGGTGCATAACGTCACCGTAGATGGTTTCTGGATGGACAAATACTCGGTGACGAACAATCGGTTTGGTCAATTCGTAAAGAAAACCGGCTACGTCACAGTTGCCGAGCGCCGTCCGGATCCGGCACAGTATCCGGACGCTCCGCCAGAGAACCTGGTTCCCGGTTCGCTGGTCTTTGAAATGACCGACGGACCGGTCGACCTGAAATACATCAATCAGTGGTGGAACTGGACCCCAGGCGCATGCTGGCGCCATCCCGAAGGACCCGGCAGCCATATTCGCAAGCGCGGGCATCACCCCGTCGGGCACATCGCAAGTGAGGATGCAGCGTCCTATGCCGAATGGGCCGGAAAGACCCTGCCGACCGAAGCAGAATGGGAACGCGCGGCGCGTGGCGGGCTAGACGGTGCGGAATATGTCTGGGGCGACGAGCATTTTCCCAATGGCAGGCCCGCTGCCAACACTTGGCAGGGTGAATTTCCCTGGCAGAATCTGGTCACCGACGGGTTTGAGGGCACGTCGCCGGTCGGCTCCTTCCCACCGAACGGGTACGGCCTGAGCGATATGGCCGGCAATGTTTGGGAATGGACCCAGGATTGGTGGACACAGGGGCATGAAGCTGACCCGGACAAGCCGTGCTGTATCCCGCTGAACCCTCGCGGTGGCGGTAAACAGCAAAGCTACGATCCGGCAGCGCCCGACTGGCGCATTCCGCGCAAGGTCGTCAAGGGGGGGTCCTATCTGTGTGCGCCGAACTACTGCCTGCGATACCGGCCCTCCGCGCGGCGACCGCATATGATCGACACGGGAACGACGCATATCGGGTTCCGGTGCGTGGTTCGGCCGGACGCGGCAGGGGAAACTTGAAATGCGATTTCCTGCGCCCCAACATATCAATCTTTCCTGTTCGGCATTCGAGCGCGCTCGGGCAATGGTGCTGATGAATTTCGCGTTGTGTTTAGCCATCCGTCCATTACCGTTAGCGGGCGACAAAAGAGCATATTGCCCAGACGCACCAGAAAAGAGGTTCGCGTTCAGCGGCCTTCGAAAAAAAAATCAAATCAAATTGGGAGAAAGCAATGCCTGACAAAAAGCCGAATATACTGATCCTCTGGGGAGACGACATTGGCTGGTGGAACATCAGCTACAACAGCCGGGGCCAGATGGGCTACCGCACGCCAAATATCGACCGCGTCGCCAATGAAGGTGCTGCCTTCACCGACTATTACGGTCAGCAAAGCTGTACCGCGGGACGCTCGGCATTCATAACCGGCCAGAACCCGATCCGCACTGGCCTGTCCAAGGTTGGGCTGCCGGGGGCCGATCTCGGCCTGCAGCCCGAAGATCCAACCATCGCCGAGCTTCTGAAAAACCACGGCTACACCACCGGCCAATTCGGCAAGAACCACCTTGGCGACAAGGACGAGTTCCTGCCCACAGTGCACGGATTCGACGAGTTCTTTGGCAACCTCTATCACCTTAACGCCGAGGAAGAGCCCGAAGACGAGGACTATCCCAAGGATCCGAAGTTCAGGGAGAGATATGGACCCCGCGGCGTCCTGCATAGCAAATCCGACGGTAAGGGCGGCCAAACAATCGAAGACACCGGTCCTCTGACAAAAAAGCGAATGGAAACCTGCGACGAAGAGATCGTCGAACACGCCTCACGATTTATTCGGGAAGCACACGCCGCCGGACAGCCGTTCTTTGTCTGGTTCAACACGACCGGTATGCACTTCCGGACATACCGACCGGAGAAGCACGAGGGCAA
>JBPCWT010000325.1:0-6612 GCA_051009255.1 Ruegeria sp.
GACGCCTGGGTTCACCATCCGGGATGGGTACAAGTCGGTCAGCCACCGCGGCTATCTGAACATGGTGCTTGAATTCGACGATTGCCGTCTGCCCGATGCGCAGGTTTTGGGAGAGGTTGATGGTGGATTCGACGTTATGAACACCTGGCTGTACGCGACGCGGATCACGGTTGCCGCCATGTCAGTGGGTCGTGCGCGTCGTGCCTTTGACTATGCCTTGGACTACGCGGCAAACCGCGAACAGTTCGGTCAGAAAATTGGCAAGTTTCGGGGTGTGAGTTTCCAGATTGCAGACATGATTACAGAGATTGACGCGGCCGATCTTCTGACGCTGGCAGCCGCTGACCGGCTGGACAAGGGCTTGCCTGCCAATCGTGAAATCGCTTCGGCCAAGCTCTATGCTTCGGAAATGCTGGCGCGTGTGACGGATGCTGCGATTCAGATACATGGCGGGATGGGTTTGATGGATGACTATCCGCTGGAACGCTTTTGGCGAGATGCGCGGGTGGAAAGAATATGGGACGGTACCAGCGAAATTCAGCGACACATTATCAGCCGTGATCTGTTGCGGGCGCTGGGTGCGTGACCATGCGTGACCGGAGGCGCGGCAATGCGTGAGTTAAGGCGCGTTCTGGCCCCTTCAAACCTTGCGGTGATCGGGGGCGGGGCATGGTGCAAGGATGTCATTCGGCAAGCGCGCAAGTTTGGGTTCAAAGGTCAGATATGGCCTGTACATCCAAGGGCGGGCGCGGTCGCAGAAGAACCGGCATACAAAACGCTCGAAGATTTGCCACATCCCCCGGACGTGGCGTTTGTCGGCATCAACCGGCATGCCACGATCCAAGCCGTTTCTGTGTTGGCCGGGATGGGGGCGGGCGGCGCGGTCTGCTTCGCGTCGGGATTTACCGAAGCCCGCGCCGAAGATGCCGACGCTGCTGACCTGCAGTCACAGTTGGTAACGGCTGCCGGTGACATGCCGATACTTGGGCCGAATTGCTATGGGTTTGTGAACGCGTTGGAGCGGGTGGCGATCTGGCCGGATCAACACGGAATGCGTGGGATTGATCGGGGTGTCGCGATACTGACGCAAAGCTCCAACATTGCAATCAACATGACGATGCAGCGCCGCGCTTTGCCGCTGGCCTTTATGCTGACCTGTGGAAATCAGGCCCAGACCGATCAGGCTGATGTCGCATATGCCCTGTTGGATGACGATCGCATCACGGCAATCGGCGTGCATATCGAAGGCTTTGGCGATCTGCGAAAATGGGAGGCATTGTCGGCGAAAGCGCACGAGAGGGACATCCCGATTGTTGCGCTGAAAATGGGGCGATCAGCCCATGCGCAAGCCGCAGCCGTGTCACACACGGCTTCGCTGGCTGGAGGCGATGCCGGTGGTCAGGCATTTCTGGATAGGCTTGGAATATCCCGGGTGTCGGACGTTCCGGGGTTTTTGGAAACGTTAAAGCTTTTGCATGTTTGCGGACGCTTGGATGGCAACGGTCTGGGCATGATCAGCTGTTCAGGGGGCGAAGCCAGCCTGAGCGCCGATATGGCGGTCGGGATGGACCTGCACTTTCCGCCACTGACTGATACACAACGAACAAACTTGCGAGCCGCCTTGGGGCCAATGGTGGCCTTGGCGAACCCGCTTGATTACCACACCTACATCTGGCGGGACACTGCCGCGATGACACGCGCGTGGAAGGGTATGACGGGTCCAGATGTCGCTCTAACAATGGCCATAGTTGACTATCCCCACACCGATTCGACCGATTGGACCTGTGCGACGCAGGCGGCGTTAAACTGCGCCTCCGAAACTGGACGGCCCTTTGCCGTCACCGCGACCTTACCTGAACTGATGCCAGAGGATGTATCACGGGAACTATTGGCCGGTGGCGTGGTGCCAATTGCCGGATTGCACGAGGCCCTTGTCGCGTCCGAGGCTGCAGCGCGTCCCAAACGGCGCGTCTCCGAGCCTGTTTTGCTGCCGTCCTCGAACGAGGCCGATCAGATTTTCACGGAGGCCGAGGCAAAGAACGCTCTGGTGGCTTTTGGGGTACGAATTCCACGCAGCGTCGTGGCAAGACCCGAATGCGCCGTGAACGCCGCAAATTCATTGAACGGCCCGCTTGTCGTCAAAGGGTTGGGGCTGGCGCACAAATCTGAACATGGCGCGGTGGTGCTGGGCGTTCAGCACAAGGATCTGACGACAGTTGCAAAAGACATCGCGACCAGCGAGATCTTGATCGAAGAAATGGAAACCGCCGGTGTGGCCGAATTGCTGATCGGTGTAACGTGCGATCCCGCCCACGGGTATGTGCTGACGCTTGGCGCCGGCGGCGTTCTGACGGAGCTTATGCAGGATTCAGTCTCCTTGCTTGTGCCATCATCACGTGAAGATGTCAGGGAGGCGTTGGAACGCTTGAAATGTGCCCCACTGCTGCATGGCTACCGGGGCAAACCAGCGGCTGACTGGGGTGCAATCCTGGATGCCGTCGAGTCGGTTCAGTCTTACGTGATTGCCAATGCGGCAACTGTCAGCGAAGTTGAAATAAATCCGCTCATCTGCACGCCCGGGTCGGCGGTTGCGGTTGATGCACTGATTAGAAAGGCGAACTTATGAATCCAATAAAAACAAGGCGCGATGGAGCCATTCTGGAAGTCACCCTGGATCGTCCAAAAGCAAACGCAATCGATCTGGAAACAAGCCGGGCCATGGGCGAAGTATTCCGCGATTTCCGGGACGACCCTGATTTGCGCGTGGCGGTTCTGACCGGTGGTGGCGATAAGTTTTTTTGCCCGGGCTGGGATTTGAAAGCAGCAGCCGACGGGGATGCGGTTGACGGCGATTATGGTGTCGGCGGGTTTGGCGGTCTGCAGGAACTACGGGACATGAACAAGCCCGTAATCGCCGCGGTCAACGGCATTGCTTGCGGTGGCGGTCTGGAACTTGCGCTGAGCGCCGACATGATTCTGGCCGCAGATCACGCCACTTTTGCGTTGCCAGAGATCAAATCCGGAACTGTTGCGGATGCCGCCAGCGCCCGATTGCCCAAGCGCATCCCCTATCATATCGCGATGGAATTGTTGCTGACAGGGCGGTGGTTTGATGCCGAAGAGGCGCATCGTTGGGGGTTAATTAACGAAATCGTTCCGTCCGACAAACTGCTGGACCGGGCCTGGGAGCAGGCGCGCCTGCTGGCGAGCGGCCCACCATTGGTTTACGCCGCAATCAAGGAGATTGTGCGCGAAGCCGAAGATTCCAAGTTTCAGGATGTCATGAACCGGATCGTCAGGCGCCAGTTGCGCTCGGTCGACACGCTGTACGGATCCGAGGACAATCTGGAAGGTGCCCGCGCCTTTGCAGAGAAACGCGATCCGGTGTGGAAAGGGCGCTAAATGCGTTGATCAGGGTCCAATCAGGCCTTTTCGAACAATGCGATCAGGGCTGTATCATCCTTGTTTGAACCAAAGGCCAGATCGCCGTAAATGCGGGTTTCGGGCAGGGTCAGGTTGTCGATCTGCCCCTGTTCCAGTTTGCGCAATGCGTCACCGAACCCTTTTGACTCAAAATGTTTTGCATTTATCGACAAGGCAAACTGTGCCCCCGGTCGCGCGACACGCAAAAGCGCGGTCAGTGCTTCGGGGCCAAGGTGCCCATGCGTGAAAGTGCCAGACGAAACAATCCCGGAGTAGCTGTCACGCGGCACCGGAATTCCCTTGTTCAGGTCCGATTCGATTGCGTCACGATAGATATCCTTGCGCATCGCCTGTTCCAGCATTTCGGCACTGATATCCGTGGCGTCGATAGGCCCGACCCCAAGTCCCGCTAAAACCGCCCCGCACAATCCGGTGCCTGCACCGACGTCCAGAACCGGCCCCTGCCCACCGGCACCAACAAATGCGCGCGCGGTGTGAATGTGCAGCTGATAATCTTCGAGCGCGGCAAATCCTTCGTCATAGTCCCCCGCCCATTCGGCGTAGAGACGTTTGTTATCTTCCGGGGATTCCAGCGCGTATGCGGCGTGCAGGTTTGGTGTTTTGTCAGTCATGCCCCAATCAAAGGCCGAACAGGAGATTCGAATCAAGTGCGTCCATCCGGCGCTTGCATCCGATTTGCAGGCGTCCCATCAAAGGGTATGACACGAACACTGCTATCTTTCGGACACGGATATACCGCGCGTGCCTTGTCGAGGCACCTCGTTGCGTCGGATTGGCGGGTCATCGGAACAACGCGCAAACCTGATCGGTCGGGCGAGGTGCAGGCGTCGGGGGCAGAGCCTGTTATGTGGCCTGGCGAAGCTGTTTCATTGGATGACGTTACGCATCTTTTGATTTCTACAGCGCCGAACTCGGATGGTGATCCCGTGTTGCAGGATTTTCGCGCCGAAATTACCGCCCGGACCGATCAGTTCCAATGGGTTGGCTATCTGTCCACCACCGCGGTTTACGGCGATCACAACGGCAGGTGGGTTGATGAAACCACGCCGGCCGCGCCAACCGCCGAACGCGGCAGATGGCGTGTGATGGCCGAACAGCAATGGGCCGAAATTCCGGGCCTGCCGCTGCACATCTTTCGGCTGGCCGGAATTTATGGGCCGGGCCGTGGGCCATTTTCAAAACTCAGACGTGGTGGATTACGACGGATCATCAAACCCGGCCAGGTATTTTCACGCATCCATGTAGAAGACATCGCGCAAGTTTTGCAGGCATCGATGGCCCGCCCGAACCCGGGCGCGATTTACAACGTGTGTGACGACGAGCCCGTGCCGCCGCAAGACGTCATCGGGTATGCCGCCGAACTGCAGGGTTTGCCTTTGCCGCCCGCCGTAAGCTTTGAAGAGGCTGACATGACCGCAATGGCGCGTAGTTTTTATAATGAAAACAAAAGGGTCCGAAACGACCGGATCAAGGATGAATTGGGTGTAGATCTGCTTTACCCGAACTATCGGGTCGGGCTGGAATCACTTGCAGAGTCCGACAGTTTTTGAACTCAGGCCCGTTTTTCACCAATCGTCGCGATGCCCAGCACGTCCAGTACTTTTGCCTCGATCTGTTCGGCGTTCATTCCGGCCACAGTGTACATATCCGCAGGGCTCGACTGATCGATAAAGATATCCGGCAGCACCATCGAGCGGTATTTTAGACCACTGTCAAAAACGCCTTCCTCGGCCAGCAACTGTGCGACATGGCTGCCGAAACCACCAATTGCGCCTTCTTCGATGGTAATCAGAACTTCGTGGTTCGCGGCCAGTTCCAGTATCAGGTCGCGATCCAGCGGTTTGGCAAAGCGTGCATCGGCGATCGTAGGGGTAATACCCTTGGCCGTCAGGGCTTCGGCTGCCTTCTGAACTTCGGCCAATCGAGTGCCAAATGACAGAAGAGCCACACGCGACCCGGATTGAATCACCCGCCCTTTGCCGATCGGTAAAACTTCTCCCTGTTCAGGCAGATCGACCCCGACACCTTCGCCCCGTGGATAACGAAATGCGATCGGGCCGTCATCATGTGCGGCGGCTGTCGCCACCATGTGCACTAGCTCAGCCTCGTCCGCGGCCGCCATGACAACCATTCCTGGCAGGTTCGACAGGTAAGAGACATCAAACGAACCCGCATGTGTCGCGCCGTCCGCACCAACAAGCCCCGCCCGATCTATGGCGAACCTGACCGGCAGGCGCTGAATTGCCACGTCATGAACAACCTGATCATAACCGCGCTGCAGGAACGTGGAATAAATCGCGCAAAAAGGTTTCATCCCGCCTGCGGCCAAAGCGGCGGAAAAGGTGACGCCATGCTGTTCGGCGATTGCCACGTCAAAGCAGCGCGACGGGAAACGTTCAGCAAACAGGTTCAATCCGGTACCGTCCGGCATGGCAGCGGTAACCGCCACGATCTTGTCATCGCGTGTCGCCTCGTCCACCAGGGTCTTTCCAAACACAGACGTATAGGACGGAGCGTTTGAGGGTGCTTTTTTCTGCTCACCCGTCACGACGTCAAACTTGGCCGTCGCATGCCCTTTATCCCGCGCCTGTTCTGCGGGGGCATAGCCTTTGCCCTTTTTCGTCAGGGCGTGGATCAGGATAGGCCCGGTTGCGCGTGCCTTTATCGTGCGCAGAATTGGCAACAACTGATCCATATCGTGGCCGTCAATTGGGCCCAGATATGAAAAACCCAGCTCTTCGAACAACGTCCCGCCAACGGCCATGCCTTTGAGCATTTCCTTGGCGCGCTTTGCGCCTTCCCGGAAGGGTTCTGGCAACAGCGAGACCGCCCCCTTGGCCGCCGCCTTAAGCTCTTGAAACGGTTCCTCGGCATAAATTTGCGACAGATAATTCGACAACGCGCCCACTGGTGGTGCGATGCTCATCTCGTTGTCGTTCAGGATAACGATCAGGCGCTTTTTCAGGTGGCCGGCATTGTTCATCGCCTCGAACGCCATGCCCGCAGACAATGATCCGTCACCAATAACGGCGATCGCGTCGCCCAGACCTTCGGGTGTATTGCCGCCCAGATCACGGGCAACCGCGAAACCCAGCGCCGCACTGATCGAGGTCGAACTGTGCGCGGCCCCGAATGGGTCATATGGGCTGTCACTGCGTTTGGTAAAAC
>JBPCWT010000326.1:0-4848 GCA_051009255.1 Ruegeria sp.
ACCTCTCTAAACGCACGCTCGGCAGCCTCTGCATTGCGCAGTGTCAATGCCATGCCCCCTAAAACAAGATGAGTTTCCGGAAAATCTAGTCGGTTCGACATGGACCGCCGCCAATCATCCATACCCTGTCCGGCCATCGCCTTTTGGCTGGGCGTCAGAACTTCTGGGGGAACAGGCAAAAACTCTTTGGCTGCAGAAATCCGAACGCTTCTCTTTTCGTCCTGCAACAAAGGCACCAACCGCTCTACCCGGTCCGAAACCTCGGCCTGTCTTTGCAACGGCGCGGCGCTGGCGCGAACCAGCGGATCTTCGTCGCTCAACAATTCAGCCAGATTAGTTGCGATTTCCGGCGTTGAATACTGCTGTAACAGGTAGAGCGCAGTTGCACGAACGATGCCAGCGTTCGTACCATCCAACGCAATTTCGATTAATCCTTCCGAGGTGTCTGCCGGTGTGGAAATGGCGGCACTAAACGTTTCACCAAAATGCTTTTGCCGATGAACGGAATCTGGATACCAGATTTCGATTTGCCTAGCGGCCCATTTCTGATCCCGGTCATTGTGGCAATCCGTACAGGCATCCGGTGAACCTGTTGACGGACCAATATCAGGGCGAGGAACTCTGAAACTGTGATCTCGTCTTCCGTCCACGCCCATGTATACACGTTCGATCATGTGACAGTTCTTGCACTGGGCACCTTCGCTGCCTTCTGCATGTTGATGATGGGTAACACTGTCGTATTCCTTTAACGCCAGTGTCGGGAATTCCGGGTTTCCGGCTGGCGAATGACACTGAGTACACACTGCGTTGCCTTCCGCCCTCAACTCTGCGCTATGCGGTTCGTGACAGTTCATGCATCCAACGCCTTGCGCGTACATGCGCGATTGCAAAAATGAACCGTAAACGTACACCTCGTCCTGTATCTGGCCGTCAGGATGGTAAAGGCCCGGCCTGAGTAGCGCGAGGTTGTAGGCATCGTGAAACGACGTTCCCGGCAGCGGATTGCCATCTTCAAACGCCTCGCGTCGTGAATGACATCCGGCACATTGTTGGATTTCTGCCTCGGTGTTCCCCTTCCCCCAACTCATGGAAAAACCGTAGGCATTCACCCCATCAGCCAAAGCTTTGCCCTGAACCCATTCTATATGTTCTGATGCAGGGCCGTGACATGCTTCACATCCGACACCTATTTCTGATTGTTGAGAGGCATATCGACCGGTTCTTGCGCCAAAGTTCTTCTGAAACCCAGTCGCGTGGCATTCCGCGCACCGACCGTTCCAATTCTTGTACGGTCCGGTCCAGTGCAAACCATCATCAGGTGGCAAATCCTGATCGGGATACAGGTGGAACCACTCTTTTTTTTCAGTGTCCCAGACAACATCAAAACTTTGTAGTTTACCGGTTTCGGTCTCAATCAGGTATTGCTGCAGCGGTTCAATACCGACGACGGAATGTACTGGGTATTCGGTCGTTTCACCCTCCAGTTCCGTCACGCGCGCGATGAATTTCTGGGCTTCCTTGCTGAATTCGACCCTCATTCCGTCCAGCTGAAACTTAGTTTCATCAAAATCCGCCAGCACCGTTTCTTCGCCAACTTCGGTCCATGCCTTGGCGTGATGTGATTTTTTCCAAGCGGCCGTTTCTTTCTGGTGACATTCAATGCACTGATCTGACCCGATGTATCGAGCGGTTTGACCGACACTTTCCGTCGAAAAGCAAGTTAGCGCCGCAATCGTGGCAATTAGGAATCGAACCATAAAATTTCCATCAACAAAATTTACTAGCGGCTCATACCTCGTCCGCTGGAAAGGTGCGTTCGCGCAAATCGATCAAGGCGCCATTGTATTCGGCACCAAGTATGAGGATTGCAGCGCAAAGATATAGAAAAATCAGCGCGGCCATAGCGCCCGCCAAACCGGCATATGTGGTGCTGTAAGAAGCAAACTGACCAATGTAGATCGAGAAACCCCAACCGCCCGCCCCCCATAATACGAGGGTCAAGATTACTCCGGGAAGAATTTGTGTTAGCGTATGCCTGCGCGTTGGCAATACAAGGTGGGCTATGATTACAGTTCCAGCCGGAACTGCCACTGTAAAAGTCCAACGTAACCGGTCAACCGACAGCCATTCGGAAACATTCACGGCTGTATTTTCTGAAACCAGTTGCGTGTACGCAGGAAGAACCAACTCAAAAGTCGCAACACCCAAAATGCCTGCTCCGCCCAGGATGACCAGACCAAAACACAGCAACCGTGTTTTCCAGAATGGCCAGGTATCTTGATCGTGATAGGCTTGGGTCATTGCTGTGCGAACTGCGTTGACGCCGTTGGACGCAAAGTAAATCGCCAGAATACCACCCAACGTAATCACACCAGAGCCAGAACTGTTCAAAACCGCCCGCAATTCAGAAATAATTGGGTCTGCCACTTCCTCTGGCCAAGCGCCAAAGATCAGATCGATAAGCTCGTCAGTTACAAAACCTTGAGACAAAGAACCCGCAAGCGCGACGGTGAACAGCATAAATGGAAATAGTGCCAGCATCAGCGACATTGCGACGTGGCTGCTCATGACAAAGCCGTTCTTGCCATTGAAACGTTTCAGCGCCAGCCAAAATGCCTGCAACGGTCGTCCGAACGTGGGAATCGCGGGGCTGCTCATTCCGAAACCCTAGCCTGCCTTGCATTTCCGCAGAACCCATGATCACAGGATTGTCGCCAAAAACTGTCAGATAACCAACTGACTGCATTGCATAAACCAAATTGCGTGTGCAGGATCAGATTAGTTTCCAATAGACTTTCCAATTTTTCATCAGAACCGGACGATATAACAGGCCATCACATGACTCCAACACCGGAAGAAACCACCATTCAGCCCAGACTAAAACTGTCGGTGGTTCGTGATGTAACAATAGTCGCTACATTGTTGATTTTTGGTCTTTATGCCGGCGCAAGCTTTCTGATTCCACTGACAATCGCCTTACTGATCAACGTTTTGATCATTGCCCTCAGCGACCGAGTAGTTTCGTTGACGCGCGCCCCCGTCTGGCTGGCAAATATTGCAGGCATCACTGTGGTTTTGGCCGGTTTATTTATGATCATGTATGTTTTGGGCAGCCAGGCGACCCAATTTGCCCGCTCTATCGGCACCTATGAAAGCCAGTTTGACGAAGCCGTTAATCGGGTCACTGGCTTGGTCGGGAACGATGTCACCAAGTTTATCCGAGACAACTTGATCAATATTGATATGTCATTTGTTGCCAGACTGTTGCTGGGCAGCGCTACATCGCTTTTGAACCAATTTTTTCTGATCAGCCTTTATGTCGCGTTCCTTATGGCCGAACGCCTTGCCTTTCGGAAAAAGATTAGCCTCGCTGCCAATAGTCCGCGGGTTGGCGCAGAACTGGCATCGATTCTGGATTCCATCTCTTTCAGCTTGCAGCGCTATGTTGGCGTCAAAACCTTTATCAGTCTTGTGACCGCCGCCATCAGCTATGCCGTGTTTCGCGCGTTGGGATTGGAGTATGCGGAAACATGGGCTGTTTTGACATTCGCGCTTAATTTCATCCCCTCAATCGGTTCGATCATCGCAGTCATCTTTCCATCAATGATCGCGCTCGTTCAATTTGAGAGCATCGCCCCATTTCTAATCATTGTTCTGGGCTGTGGCACTTTGCAGTTTCTCATCGGGAACTTTCTTGATCCGGCATTGCTTGGCAGATCGCTGAACATGTCGACCTTTCTGGTCATCCTTGCCCTGATGTTCTGGACCACGATCTGGGGCTTGATCGGCGCGTTCCTAAGTGTGCCATTGACCGTTTGTATCCTGATCATATTCAGCCATGTCCCCGCCCTGCGTCCTATTGCAATTCTCATGTCATTGGATGGCAGGTTGGGTGAAGAAAATCACGCCAGCGTACAGCGCTGACAATGCAGGAACCACTGTTTATCGGTTCTGAAATCTACCGTCATTCGACCTATGGATCGAAACACCCGCTGGCGATTCCTCGCGTATCCACTGTAATCGACCTGTGCCGTGCGCTAGGTTGGCTAACGTCGCAAAACTACGTGATCAGCCCTCGCGCTAAGCCAGAGGCGCTGTGGCTGTTTCACACACCAGAATATATCGCGGCATTGCAGGAAGCAGAAGGGACCCAGTCGGTGACTGCCGATGTGCGGCAACGTCATGGGTTGGGCACGATATCCAATCCCATATTCCCCGAAATGTTTCGCCGTCCGGCAACTGCGGTTGGGGGTTCCATGCTTGGTGCGGAACTCATTCGGGATGGTGGCGTCGTCTTTAATCCGGCCGGGGGCACACATCATGGGTTTCCCGACAAGGCAAACGGGTTTTGCTATTTAAACGACCCGGTTCTGGCGATTCAGGTTTTATTGAGCTTTGGACTGCAACGGGTTGTTTATGTTGATATAGATGCGCACCATTGTGATGGAGTAGAATATGCATTTTACGGTTCCAATCGGGTTCGCATGATCTCGGTCCACGAGGCAAAGCGGTGGCCGTTCAAAGGAGAGTTGCAGGACAGCGCAGGCGGAGCAGCATTTAATCTGCCAGTACCTCGAAACCTGAACGACAGCGAATTCGACGCAATTCTGCAGGACCTAATTCTGCCGGCGACCCAAGCCTTCAATCCTCAGGCCATCGTATTGCAATGCGGATCAGATGCCGTGGCCGAAGACCCGCTGTCCCGGCTGACACTGTCGAGTAACTCTCATTGGAATACAGTCGCGGCACTGCGCGAACTTTCCCCTCGGCTGCTGGTATTGGGCGGCGGCGGGTACAACCCTTGGTCGGTCGCCCGATTGTGGACAGGTGTCTGGGCTACTTTGTGTA
>JBPCWT010000327.1:0-4923 GCA_051009255.1 Ruegeria sp.
GGCTAAGGCCGGATGGCCTCAGGTTGACTCTACGCAGCGCAAGGTGGCATTCGATTGTCCACACGAGTGCCACGCCGGTCGCGACATTGCGGCCAAACTGGCGCACACGAACGACAATGTCAGTCAACGACGTGGGAAACGCCTCATGAAAAAAGTGTATGCCTCGGCCACCGAAGCCCTCGACGGCGTGTTATTTGACGGGATGCAGATCGCGGCCGGCGGATTTGGCCTGTGCGGCATTCCCGAATTGCTGCTGGAGGCGATCAAGGATGCGGGCACGCAAGACCTGACCTTTGCGTCCAACAACGCAGGCGTTGATGATTTCGGCATCGGCATCCTGCTGCAAACCAAGCAGGTCAAAAGGATGATCAGCTCTTACGTAGGCGAAAACGCAGAATTCATGCGCCAGTATCTGAGCGGCGAACTGGAACTGGAATTCAATCCGCAGGGCACGCTGGCCGAGCGTATGCGTGCAGGCGGTGCAGGTATCCCCGGTTTTTATACGAAAACCGGCGTCGGCACCGTGATCGCGGACGGCAAGGAACACAAGGATTTCAACGGCGAGACCTATATTCTGGAAGAGGGTATCTTTGCCGATCTGGCCATTGTCAAAGCGTGGAAGGCCGACGACACTGGCAACCTGGTTTTCCGCAAGACAGCCCGCAACTTTAACGTACCTGCCGCGACCTGCGGCAAGATCTGCGTGGCCGAGGTTGAAGAGATCGTCCCGCGCGGAGAACTGGAGCCGGATAACATCCACCTGCCCGGAATCTATGTGCATCGCATCATTCAGGGCGATCACGAAAAGCGCATCGAACAGCGCACCACCCGCACGCGTGAGGAGGCCTGAGCAATGCCCTGGGACCGCAATCAGATGGCCGCACGAGCGGCGCAAGAGCTTGAAGACGGCATGTATGTAAACCTTGGCATCGGGATTCCGACGCTGGTGGCGAACTATGTGGGTGACAAAGACATCACCCTGCAATCCGAAAACGGTATGCTGGGCATGGGTCCGTTTCCGTTTGAGGGCGACGAAGACCCTGACCTGATCAACGCTGGCAAGCAGACCATCACCGAATTGGCCCGCACCTCTTATTTCGACAGCGCGACGTCATTTGCGATGATCCGAGGCGGTAAGATCGCTGCGGCGATTCTGGGCGCGATGGAGGTTGACGAAAAAGGCGATCTGGCGAACTGGATGATCCCCGGCAAACTGGTCAAAGGCATGGGTGGCGCGATGGATCTGGTGGCTGGCGTCGGCCGCGTGATCGTTGTCATGGACCACACCAACAAGCACGGTGATTCCAAAGTGCTGAAAGAATGCACCCTGCCCCTGACCGGCAAGGGTGTCGTTGATCGCATCATTACCAATCTGGGCGTTCTTGACGTGGTTGATGGCGGTCTGCGTATTGTCGAGCTGGCCGATGGCGTGACCGACGAGGAAATGCGCGCGTCGACGCAGGCGACGCTGGTAGGCTGATAGCTAAGTTAATGGGCGTTGGGCCCGTCCAGTTCTGGGCGGGCCTTTTAGTTTGAGGTGCGGAACACGCAGCCATCCGAGATCAGCTCGGGCGGGGTTGCGCACAGGGCCTTGGCGACCTGAAACGCGGCCAGCACCTTGGGGACGTAATCGCGGGTTTCGGCATAGGGTGGAACGCCGCTGTGTTTGCGCACGGCCCCTTCGCCAGCGTTATAGCCGGCCAGAACAAGGATCGGATCATTTCCGAACTCTCCCATCAGCCAATCCAGGTATTTGACGCCCCCGGCAATGTTCTGTTCCGGTTTGAGGCTGTCCGTGACGCCAAAACGCTTTGCCGTTGCTGGCATCAATTGCATCAACCCTTGCGCCCCCGCACTGCTGACTGCCTGTGTCCGGCCAGCGGATTCCACGGAAATGACAGCCAGAACCAAGGCGGGTGAAACCTTGGTGCCCACAGTCGAGCGCAGGATGTCTATCCCTCTTTGCTGGGCAATGTTCTGCAACGTTTGAAGGCGCGGCGAGGCGACGCCGACCGACGATAGCGCCTGAATGGCGGGGCCCAACCGTCCGGCACCTGCCTGTTCAATGTCAGGTGATACCTTTTCCCAAAATGCCTTGTAAGCGCCAACCGGGGTTTTCGGAGCAGGAACTTGTGGGAGGCTGCCAGCGGGCGGTTTGGTCCGCGCGATGATATCCGGCACGACCAGTTCGACACCGGTGCTTGGCGCAGATGGTTTTGCGGCATGTTCCTGTGGCGAGATCTGAACCGTTATTTTTGGCCGCGAGCCGGGTGTAGGGGCCTTGATTCTTTTGTAGACGCCCCTTGGTTCAACATCGGCTGCTGTGACGGGCATGGTGCCTGCCACCAGCAACGCCAGCACGCCGGCGCATGATTTTGCGACCCGGAAGTTCATTTTGCCTGCCTCGTCATTGTTCTTTTAGGCGATTTGATACCAAATTCTTCCCGCAAGGCCAGAAAAACAAAGCAAAATGGGGCAATATCGCCTCATTTGACGCAATTTTACATCGTCTCTGGCGGTGCCTGAGAAAAAGTTTTCATTTTTTATTGTTCTTTTACAAAGTGTTACGAAAAAAATGAACGGAAAGTTAAAAACTCGGCCAAAAAATCGTTGTTTGGCCCAATTCCTGCCACGGCTCAGGGGCAATTATTGATCCATACCAAGACGGCAAAGGGTCGACGAAGAGAGATGATCCTTGAAGACGCCTAGGTTTGTTTGACTTTTAGATCCTTTAGGAGGGACGTAACATGACTAAGTTCTTTAAGAACTTCCGCAAAGACGAAGACGGCGCCGTAACAGTTGACTGGGTCGTTCTGACCGCAGCCGTAGTTGCACTAGCCGGCATTGCATACAACCAGGTTCGCGCTGGTGCGAGCGATCTGGCAGGCGACGTTCAGACACAGCTGACCGCCGCAACTGTTGATGCAATTGATTTCAACGGCTCCAACTAAGAATTGGTTGACTAACAACCTTTGCGGGGCCGTGTCTTTTGAAAGGGCATGGCCCCATTTCGTCCAAGACTGCAACAACCTGGTGAATCCGTGTTGAACAACGTAAGAAAATTCTCAGCAGATGAAGACGGCGCGGTTACCGTCGACTGGGTCGTGCTAACTGCCGGAGTCGTCGCACTTGGGTCCATTGCATACTGGGCGTTGGCAGAGCCTTTTCGACAAATAGATTCTGAAACCGGCACCGCCCTCTCAAACGTTTCGGTTCGGGAAATTACCTTCAACTAACTTACCTGCACCAATAACTTTGGCCACCGCCATTTGGACAATCCCACGCAAAAAATTTCCGATTGTCCCCTATTTCGACACAATTCAAATTTAGACTAGTGCCCGAACCGTAATCGTACCCTGTGCGATGGTTGGTAAATTGTAACAAAAATACAAGGGGACGCGAATGCGTGCAGTATTTGGACTGGTCCTGATCGTTGGGGTCGCCCTCGCCGGGGGCGCTGTTTACATGGCCCGGGAATATATTTCCGAGAATCAGGCGAAATTGGAACAGGAACGAAAACTTCGCGAAGAGGCTTTGGCAAATGCCAAAACGAAATCGGTTCCGACCGTGGGCGTCGTCGTTTCGAACAGACCACTAAAATATGGTGAGCGGTTGACCAAAGAAGACATTCGCGTCGTCGACTGGCCTGAAACGGCTATTCCCGAGGGAAGCTTTGTAGACTTGGCCGTTCTGTTTCCTGAAACATCAGACAGTGATCGTTTTGTCTTAAGAACTATGGAAAAGGACGAGGCGATCATGGTGGTCAAGGTGACCAAGCCGGGAGTATCGGCTGGCCTGACCTCTCAGCTGGAAAAAGGGATGCGTGCATTTGCGATCAGCGTCGATGTGGCATCCGGTGTTTCCGGGTTTTTGCGACCGGGCGATCACATTGATGTATATTGGACAGGCTCACTGCGCGGCACGGGTGAAGGTGCCAGTGGTGAAATCACGCGCCTTATTCAAACCAGCATTCAGCTGATTGCCGTGGACCAATCGGCAGGGTCGTCCGATGTGACCGGTGCGACAATAGCACGTACCGTTACGGTTGCAGCGACACCAGAGCAAATTGCGGCACTTGCGCAAGCTCAGAACACAGGTCGATTGTCACTGGCCCTGGTCGGTGTTTCCGATGAAACCGTCGCGAGCAACACAATCGAGGTGGACCAGCGGTCGCTTCTGGGAATTGAGGAAACTGCGCCGGCTCCACGCAAGGTCGAGAAAAAGGTTTGTACCGTACGCACACGGCGCGGCGGGCAGATCGAAGAGATCCCAATTCCCTGCACAAACTGACACTAATTCATCAAGTTAGACGTCCAGAGCCGCGCACAATGCGCGGCTCTTGTTTTTTATTGTTGCTAATTATCCACATAAGAAACATTCCGGAAACCCTTGATTATTGCAATAAATCCGGAATTCGCGCACAGTTCATCATCATAGGGCGTTAGACCCGAAAAACGAGGCGTGATCGGAAAGGCAGGTCACATGACAATACGTACTTGGATCAGCGCAACCCTGCTGGGGTTGGCGCTCGTTGTGGGCCCTGTCGGCGATGCCGCCTGGGCTGAAAATCTTCGTGTGGTTAAAAAGGGGACGGCGGAAACGCTCGACGTTCCCATGAACCGCGCGATTGTGGTTGAAAGTGAACAGCCGTTTGCAGAACTAAGCATTGCCAATGCCGGCATTGCTGACATTTCGTCACTATCTGATCGCACGATCTACGTGTTGGGTAAGGCGCCGGGGCTTACAACCCTGACCTTGTTCGATGGCGCAGGCAATCTGATCACGAATGTTAAGGTTCGCGTGGCACCTGATGTGACCGAATTCAAAGAACGGTTGCGTCAGATACTTCCAAATGAGCCTATTGAAGTTCGGACCGCAAATGACGGTATCGTTCTTTCCGGTACCATTTCCAGCTCTGCCCGC
>JBPCWT010000328.1:0-10507 GCA_051009255.1 Ruegeria sp.
ATGAACCGTTGCAAGGCCGTTAATTCGGAGGGACATCGATGAGCGCATACGATCTTGTCGTGATCGGCGGCGGCCCCGGCGGCTATGTGGCAGCAATACGCGCTGTGCAGTTGGGCATGAAGGTTGCATGCGTCGAAGGCCGAGGGGCCTTGGGCGGCACATGCCTAAACGTCGGCTGCATCCCCTCCAAGGCTCTGCTGACCTCTTCGGCCAAATATGCCGAGCTTTCTCATCTCTCCTCCCACGGCATTTCGGTCGAGGAGGCCAGCATTGATCTGGGCGCGATGATGGGGCGCAAGGACAAGATCGTGGACGATCTGACTAAGGGGGTCGAGTTTCTGTTCAGGAAAAACGGGGTCGATTTGATTCAGGGTTGGGCCAGCATTCCATCAGCCGGGCAGGTCAAGGTCGGCAACGATCTGTATGAGGCTAAGAACATATTAATCGCCACTGGCTCCGAGCCGACCTCGCTGCCGGGAATTGAGATTAACGAGATTGACGTGCTCAGCTCGACCGGCGCATTGGCGCTGAATGCTGTGCCCGAGCATCTGGTGGTGATCGGTGCGGGTGTGATCGGGCTGGAACTGGGGCAGGTCTGGGCCCGTTTGGGTGCCAAGGTCACAGTTGTAGAGTATCTGGACAGGATATTGCCGGGCATTGACGGCGACATTGCCAAACTGGCGCAACGGGCGCTTGGCAAACGCGGACTGAAGTTTCAGCTTGGCCGGGCCTTGAAGTCCATCGCCAAGGCTGATGGCGGCCTGACCCTGACCGTGGATCGAGTCGGCAAAGGCAAAGAAGAAGTGATCGAGGCGGACAAGGTCCTGATCGCGGTGGGCCGCCGCCCGGTGACCCGTGGATTGGGTCTCGACGATCTTGGCGTGCCGGTTAACGCGCAGGGCTTAATCCAGGTGAATGAAAATTTCCAGACCTCGGTTCCCGGCATCCATGCGATTGGCGACTGCGTGCCGGGCCCGATGCTGGCCCACAAGGCCGAAGAAGACGGCATCGCATGCGTCGAGATTTTGGCGGGGCAGGCGGCTCATGTCGATTACAACACGGTTCCGGGCGTTGTCTACACCGACCCAGAGGTCGCGTCGGTTGGTCAGACCGAAGAGGAACTGAAGAGCGCTGGAACGAACTACACCGTCGGCAAGTTTGCATTCATGGCCAATTCGCGGGCCCGTTCAACAGGGGAAACCGATGGTGCGGTCAAGGTTCTTGCAGGCGATGACGGTCAGATTCTCGGCGCACATATCTGCGGTGCGCATGGTGGCGACTTGATTGCCGAAATGGTTTTGGCAATGACCAAACACGCAACCGTGGCCGAAGTCGCAGCAACGTGCCACGCGCACCCGGCCATGGGAGAGGCAGTCAAGGAAGCCTGCCTTGACGCCTTGGGCCGCGCGATTCACGCATAATCGGGGGCTGCCAGATGACCATCCAGATCCGCCCGCGCCACCCGGAAAAAGCCAAAAGGGCTGACAGCGTCATCCCCCGCAAGCCCAAGTGGATTCGCAGAAAGAAGATCGATAGCGCCGAGTATTACGAAACCCGGCGCCTGATGCGCGCGCACGATCTTACGACTGTCTGCGAAGAGGCCGCATGCCCGAACATCGGTGAATGCTGGTCCAAGCGGCATGCGACAATGATGATAATGGGTGAAATTTGCACCCGTGGCTGCTCGTTCTGCAACGTGGCAACCGGGCGCCCGGACGATCTGGACGTGTTTGAACCGGGTCGGGTCGCCGCAGCAGTAAAAAAACTTGGCCTGCGTCACGTAGTTATCACATCGGTGGATCGCGATGATCTGGCCGATGGCGGTGCCGAACACATCGCCCGGACCATTCGTGCGGTCCGCAATCAGAACCCAGACACCACGATCGAGGTTCTGACCCCTGATTTCCTGGGAAAAGGCGCAGCGACAAAGGTGGTTTTTGAGGCCGCGCCCGACGTGTTCAACCACAATCTGGAAACCGTTCCCCACCTTTACCCGACCGTTCGGCCCGGCGCGCGATACTATGCATCGCTGCGATTGCTGGACGACGCAAAGCGCGCAAACCCCGGAATTTTCACAAAATCCGGACTTATGCTAGGTTTGGGTGAAACGTTGAATGATGTACGACAGGTGATGGATGACCTGCGGGCGGCGAATGTCGATTTCCTGACAGTTTGCCAGTATCTGCAACCCACGCCGAAACATCATCCGATCGACCGTTTCTGGTCGCCTGAAGAGTTTGAAAAACTGGAACAGATCGCCCGGGCAAAGGGTTTTCTGCACGTGTCGGCCACGCCGCTGACACGTTCGTCATTCCACGCTGACGAAGACTTTGCCGCCCTCAAGCAGGCCCGACAACGGGTCCTGTCCAACGGGGCATAATCGAGACGCAAATGGGAGGGAAACCATGGAAGCGTTAAATTCAATCGTAGGGGCCGTCAACGGCGTCGTATGGGGACCGCTGATGCTGGTTCTCATCCTTGGCGTAGGCTTCTTCTTGCAGGTCGGGCTGAAATTCATGCCGATCCTGCGTCTGGGAACCGGCTTCAGGTTGCTGTTCCAGGGCCGCGAAGGTCAGGGTGATGGGCAAATCAGCCCGTTCAACGCGCTAATGACCTCGCTTTCGGCAACTATTGGTACGGGCAACATTGCCGGTGTTGCCACCGCTGTCTTCCTGGGCGGTCCGGGCGCATTGTTCTGGATGTGGATGACCGCCCTGGTGGGCATGGCCACCAAATACGCCGAGGCCGTCTGCGCCGTAAAATACCGCGAACAGGATGAGCTGGGCAACTTTGTCGGCGGTCCGATGTACTATATCAAGAATGGTTTGTCGGCGAACTGGCAATGGCTGGGCTGGGCGTTTGCGCTGTTTGGCGCGATTGCAGCCTTTGGCATTGGCAATGGCGTACAGTCACACAGTGTTGCAGACGTCATCAACTCGAACTTCGGTGTCAACAAATCGGTAACCGGTGTCATTCTGATGGTGCTGACTGCCGCTGTAATTCTGGGCGGCATTACACGCATTGGTGCGGTTGCCGGTAAACTGGTTCCGTTCATGGCGGTGGCGTACATCATCGCGGGTTTGCTGGTTCTTCTGCTCAACATCGGAAGTATCGGCAGCGCCTTGTCGATGGTCTTTACCTATGCCTTTACTGCGTCAGCCGCCGAAGGTGGATTTGCCGGTGCCGCAGTCTGGGCCGCGATCCGGTTCGGTGTGGCTCGTGGTGTGTTCTCGAACGAGGCAGGATTGGGTTCTGCCCCGATAGCGCACGCAGCCGCGGAAACCAAAGGCCCGGTCAATCAGGGTCTGATCGCGATGCTTGGGACATTCATCGACACGCTTATCGTGTGCTCGATCACGGGTCTGGCGATTATTTCCTCTGGTGCATGGACATCAGGTGAATCCGGGGCCGCGCTGACCTCGTTGGCCTTTGAAACCACGTTGCCGGGAGTTGGGGGCTATCTGATCGCCATCGCATTGTCGATTTTTGCCTTCACGACAATCCTAGGCTGGTCATTCTATGGCGAGAAATGTGTCGAGTTCCTGCTGGGTGTCAAATCGCTGATGCCTTACCGGGTGCTTTGGATTGTTGCGATCTACTTTGGCGCAACCGCCGATCTGGGCTTTGTCTGGCTTCTTGCGGATACGCTGAACGCCATGATGGCAATCCCGAACCTGATTGCGCTGGCGTTGCTCAGCCCGATCGTCTTCAAGGTAACGAAAGAGTTCTTTGCCTCGGGCGGTCAGTCCGAAGAACCGGGCGGCACAGCAGCCGAGTAATCCTTGGCCTTGCAAACAACGGGGGGCTGTCTGGCCCCCCGCATTTTGAAACAGATTTCGTTATCCCAAGGAGATAAGTGATGGCCACGAAAATCCTGCTTCCGATAGATCACACTGACGACCGCTCGTGGAAAAAGGCACTGCCGGTCGCGCTGGAACAAGCGAAATTCTACGATGCCGAATTGCACGCCGTTTCGGTTATCCCCGAGATCATTCAGCTGCCCAACCTGCCGCCCAACTACGGCGCAGGTGCCAAAGATCATGTGCGCAAGGCGGTTCAGACCATTCTGGACCACGGCGACGCCTCGGATGTTCCCGTGCACATCGAAGAAGGCAGCGTATACCGCGAGATCCTCAAACTTGCCCACAAGGACGGATTTGACCTGATTGTCATGGCATCGGCCAAGGGTGACTTCCCCAATTACGAAATTGGTCCTAACCTTGCCCGTGTTGTGCGCAATGCACATTGCACGGTCATGGTTGTCCGCGACTGAACCAAACACGAGACACGGAAAGGCACTTGTCATGACTGATGCGCCCAAACGCACGCCCCTTTATGATCTGCATGTAGAACTTGGCGGCAAGATGGTTGACTTTGCCGGTTGGGAAATGCCGGTTCAGTATCCCATGGGTATCATGGGTGAACACAAGCACTGCCGCGAAAAGGCAGCCCTGTTTGACGTGTCGCATATGGGTCAGGTGATTCTGCGTGGCGAGAACGTGGGCGAAAAGCTCGAGGCGCTGTGCCCACAGGCATATGCCACGCTGAAAGAGGGCAAGGCCCGTTATGGCTTTTTCACCAACGACCAGGGCGGGATCATGGATGACCTGATCGTGTCCAATGCAGGTGACCACTTTTTCGTTGTTGTGAATGCGGCGCTGCGCCATCAGGATATCCCGCATATGCAGGCCAATCTGGATGGCGTCGAAGTGACCGAAATATTCGACCGTGCTCTTGTCGCGGTACAAGGACCCAAGGCCGAAGACGTAGTCGGCGAACTTTGCCCAGCTGCGCGTGATTTGAAATTCATGGAAACCGTTGTCGCCGACATTGACGATGTCGAGTGCCGGATTTCCCGGCTCGGCTACACAGGCGAAGACGGTTACGAAATCTCGATCCCACAGGATCAGGCCACCCGAATCGCCCACGCTTTCCTGTCCCACGAGGATTGCGAACCCGCCGGTCTTGGCGCACGCGACAGCCTGCGCCTCGAAGCGGGCCTGTGCCTTTATGGCAATGACATCGATCAGTCGACCTCTCCGATCGAGGCGTCGCTGGCTTGGGCGATCCAGAAGCGCCGCAAGGAAGAGGGCGGCTTTCCCGGGGCCGACCGTGTCCAGAGGGAACTGGCGCAAGGTGCTGCGCGCAAACTGGTCGGCATCAAACCCGATGGCCGCGCTCCGGCGCGCCAAGGTGTCGAGGTGCAATGCATGGACGGCAATACCATCGGTCAGATCACCTCGGGCAGCTTCGGTCCCACCGTGGGTGGCCCCGTCGCCATGGGCTATGTTTCCTCGGGCCACGGCGACGTGGGCGAAAAAGTAAACCTAATCATTCGCGGCAAGGCGCAACCTGCAGAAATCGTCGCCCTGCCATTCGTCACTCAGAACTACAAACGCTAAAAGATCAGGAGAACAATGATGGCCACTTACTATTCAGAAGATCACGAATGGCTGACCGTCGAAGGTGATACAGCCACCCTGGGCATCACCAAACACGCTGCCGAGCAACTGGGCGAAGTTGTTTTTGTCGAACAACAGGAATCCGGCGACGAGTTTGAAAAAGGCGGCGAAATTGGCGTGATCGAATCCGTCAAGGCCGCGTCGGAAATCTATGCTCCGGTCGATGGCGAGATTGTCGAGGTGAACGAAACCCTTGCAGACAATCCCGGCGCATTGAACGAAGACCCCGAAGGCGACGCCTGGATATACAAGATCAAGCTGTCCGACGCATCGCAGCTGGAAGATCTGATGGATCTGGATGGTTACAAGTCCCTGATCGGCTGATCCCGCTTCATCTTTTTTCAAATACTCCCGCCGGAGGCTCCCACGGCCTCCGGTGGTCCTGACCCCTTCATAGGAGCGCTGCAATGGCCTTCAAACTGACTGATTACGAAGCTTACGACTTCGCCAATCGCCGCCACATCGGCCCATCGCCGATCGAAATGCGCGACATGCTCAAGGTGATCGGTTTCAAGACGCTGGACGACCTGATCGACGCGACCGTTCCCGCCGCGATCCGCCAGAAAGAAGCGCTGGACTGGGGTCCGGCCATGACCGAGCGTGATGCGTTGTTCCACATGAAAGAGGTGGCAAGCAAAAACAAGGTTCTGACATCGCTGATCGGTCAGGGATATTATGGCACAACTACGCCTGCCCCCATCTTGCGAAACATCCTTGAAAACCCGGCGTGGTACACGGCTTACACGCCCTATCAGCCGGAAATTTCCCAAGGCCGCCTCGAAGCTCTGTTGAATTATCAGACCATGGTCAGCGACCTGACCGGGCTGGACGTGGCGAACGCATCCCTGCTGGACGAAGCAACCGCAGCGGCCGAAGCGATGGCAATGGCAAAACGCGGTGGTCGTTCCAAGGCCAACAATGCCGCCTTTTTTGTAGACAAGAACTGCCATCCGCAAACCATTGCAGTTATCAAGACACGGGCAGAACCTCTGGGCATCGACGTTCAGGTGGCTGATCCGGATACGATGGATGCCGGCGCGGTTTTCGGCGCGATTTTCCAGTATCCCGGCACGCATGGTCATGTGCGCGACTTCACCAGCGAAATTGCCGCCCTGCATGAACACAAGGCCATCGCCATCGTGGCGGCTGATATCTTGTCACTGGCCCTGCTGAAATCACCAGGCGAAATGGGTGCCGATATTGCCATCGGCTCGACCCAGCGCTTTGGTGTTCCGATGGGTTACGGCGGTCCACATGCCGCCTACATGGCGACAACTGACAAACTCAAACGCGCCATGCCGGGCCGCATCATTGGCGTGTCGATCGACAGTCGCGGAAACAAGGCCTATCGACTTGCCCTGCAGACGCGTGAACAGCATATCCGCCGCGAAAAGGCCAACTCGAACGTGTGTACCGCGCAGGCGCTGCTGGCCGTCATCGCATCAATGTACGCTGTGTATCACGGGCCCGATGGCATCAAGGCCATTGCGCAGTCGGTACACCGAAAAACCTCGCGCCTTGCAGCCGGTCTGGAAGAAGCGGGATTTGCCGTTGAACCAGAGGTGTTCTTTGACACCATCACTGTCGAGGTGGGACCTCTGCAAAAAACCGTCATGGAGGCCGCCGTTGCCCGAGGTGTGAACCTGCGCAAGATCGGTGACACCAGGGTTGGTGTAAGCCTTGACGAACAAACCCGCCCGGAAACCATCGAGGCGGTCTGGGGCGCGTTCGGCGTCGACAAGCAGGATGACAGCTCGAACAAACAGTATCGCCTGCCGGATTATGCGCTGCGTGAAACGCCTTATCTGACCCACCCGATCTTTCACAAGAACCGGGCCGAGGCCGAGATGACCCGCTATATGCGCCGTCTGGCCGACCGCGACCTGGCGCTGGATCGCGCGATGATCCCGTTGGGATCGTGCACCATGAAACTCAACGCGACGATCGAAATGATCCCGGTCACGTGGCCAGAGTTCGGCAACCTGCATCCCTTCTGCCCCGAAGATCAGGCGCAGGGATATCACGAGATGATTGCAGACCTGAACGATAAGCTGTGCCAGATCACCGGCTATGACGCGATCAGCCAGCAGCCCAACTCGGGCGCGCAGGGCGAGTATGCGGGCCTGTTGACCATCCGCAATTACCACTTTGCACGGGGGGAAGGGCACCGGAATGTCTGCCTTATTCCAACATCGGCCCATGGTACCAATCCGGCATCAGCCCAGATGGTTGGCTGGCAGGTGGTTCCGGTGCAGGCGGATGCGCATGGGAATATCGATCTGGCCGATTTCCGGGCCAAAGCCGAAAAACACAGCGACCATCTTGCTGGCTGCATGATCACGTATCCTTCGACCCACGGTGTGTTTGAAACCACCGTGCAAGAGGTTTGCCAGATCACGCACGATCACGGCGGACAGGTCTATATCGACGGTGCCAACATGAACGCCATGGTCGGCGTGTCACGTCCGGGCGATATTGGTGGCGATGTCAGCCACCTGAACCTGCACAAGACGTTCTGTATCCCGCATGGCGGCGGTGGCCCCGGCATGGGTCCGATCGGCGTCAAGGCGCATCTGACCGAACATCTTCCGGGCCATCCGGAATATGGCACGGCGGTCGGGCCAGTATCGGCCGCACCGTTCGGGTCGCCCTCGATCCTTCCGGTAAGCTGGGCGTACATCCTGCTGATGGGTGGGTCTGGTCTGACACAGGCAACCAAGGTGGCAATCCTGAACGCCAATTACATCGCAGCGCGGCTCAAGGATGCGTATCCGATCCTCTACACCTCTGAATCAGGGCGTGTGGCGCATGAGTGTATCCTTGATACACGCCCGCTGGCGGACGAGGGCAATGTCACCGTTGACGATATCGCGAAACGTTTGATCGACAGTGGGTTCCACGCGCCAACCATGTCGTGGCCGGTAGCAGGAACCCTGATGGTTGAGCCGACCGAGTCCGAGCCCATGGATGAACTGGATCGCTTCTGCGAAGCGATGTTGTCCATCCGGGCAGAGGCGCAGGATATCATCGACGGTAAGATTGACGCCGAAAACAACCAGCTGAAAAACGCACCACACACGGTGCGCGATCTGGTGGGCGAATGGGACCGTCCCTATACCCGCGAACAAGCCTGTTTCCCTGCAGGTAACCTTGGCGTGGATAAATACTGGTCCCCGGTAAACCGCGTCGACAATGCCTATGGCGACAGAAACCTTGTTTGCACATGTCCGCCGATGTCGGACTACGAAGAAGACGCAGCCTGAGCACAGGTTGCCCGCAACCCCGCCGGTATTTCCGGCGGGGCAAACCGAACATCCCGCAACAGGAGGCAGACATGACCTTTTGCGCATCCGTATTGCAGGCTGACGGACCTATGCCGCTGCCTGAGACTCGTAAACACAACATCGATATCATCTTGCCGGATGATACGCCGCGCGCGGCCTCGAAGATGATCGAGGATCTGTTTGGCTCTGCCAATGATCTGCTGCCCGGCTCACCGTATCAGGTGGTACTGCGTGACCTTGGCGGTCAGCCAATCGAAGATGCGCGGTACTGGTCACGCCGTACGGTGGTCTTTCTGGGCGATATCCGCAATCGCTGGACACTGAACTCTGCAGAACGCGCGCGTGTGCATCAGATCCTTCGATTGACGCATCGGGTCGTTCTGGTGGGTGGTGCAGTGTTCATCCTTGGTGAAACCAGCCTGCAGGATCGTCACGAATGCGCTATTCACCCGAACTTTGTGGCGGCCGCCAGCGAAGAAGGATTGTCCGAGTCATCGCCGGGAACCCATACGGCCATGTCAGGTAAGCTGTTCAGCGCCATCAGCCCGCTTGCGGCACTGCCGTTATTCCTGGACCTGATCGGCGCGGATCAGGGGGCGTTCATTTCGGATGCCGTCGGCGCCTACATCGGGCTGGCACAAACGCAGTCTCCGCACCTGCAAAGCCGCGTTTCCCTTGGCATCCGTCAGCAGGCGCGAGGCGACAGGTTGATAGATTCCAGCCTCGAACTGATGCACGAGCATCTGGAGGAACCATTGCGGATCGACGATCTGGCCAGCTCTCTTGGCGTTTCAACCCGCAAACTGCAACGGCGTTTTCTGGAAAGAACGGGCAACAGTCCGCTGGCAGCCTATCGTGCGCTTCGGATCGAACGCGCGCACCAACTGCTTGTCCATACAAGCTTACCGATGCCGGAAATCGTTGTCGCCACAGGGTTTGGCACCTGCTCTAACCTGGCGCGTTGGTTTCGTCAGGAAATCGGTGCAAGCCCGCAAGCGGTACGAAAACGCGCATTTGCCGGTACCGCTTGAATAGGCGGGAAGGTGTTCCGACCGGAAACCCAAGCTTTCTTTTCAGCGACTTAAAAACGGTTTGATTTTGATCGCGGCACGATCCTCCCATTCGGCGGCTCGTGGCGTTCGGCGGTGCCGCTGGTTTGATGGACCAGCGCTTTTGCCGTGCCCTCGGCCCGCACACTTGAAACTGCGGTGATCAGAACGGCCACAGATACAATTGCTGATATTATCTTGCGGTGCGTCATTTCCGGGTCTCCGTTTGCTGCTCTTTGAATTGTTGATTTACAGATAAGAGAGTTGGTCCTGACCCGGCAGGTGCGCTACCGTAGAGATACTGTAATTTAAGCATGGATTTTGACCGGCCCGGTCGATCAAAGGGAATAGCCTGTGACCAAGGAAGTTAGCAGAGCGGATGTTCTGGCGCAGTTGGAACGCATTGTGAAATCAAAGGATTTCGCGGTCAGCGATCGAACACGCTCGTTTTTTGAACACCTCGTACGCACTGAACTGAACGGCAAAGGCGAAGAATTGCGTGGCACGGCACTGGCCATGGACGTGTTCGGAAGGGGTGTGGATTTTGATCCCAACAATGACCCGGTCGTCCGTACCGAGGCTGTGAAGCTGCGCAAGGCGCTGGGCTATTATTACCTGGCATCCGGTGCCACCGATCTGATTGAGATTTCCGTCCCCAGAGGGCAGTACCGGCCCTTGTTTGAGCCCAGACAGCCAAAGCCGACCGCGGAAC
>JBPCWT010000329.1:0-2815 GCA_051009255.1 Ruegeria sp.
AACAGGAAACATAGGAATGCGTTTATGCGTAGGCGGCGTTATGACCGTCGCATTATGGGCATCCATCGTGCAGGCGGATACAACTAAAGGTTCATTTGGCCCTCAGGGCGAGATATTGTCGGACGCAATGCAATTGGCTTCGGCTAGTGTTGCAGTGTCAGTTCGGCCGGTGCCTCGGCCAAAGGCTAAGGTGTATCGCGTGGCAGCAGGTGGAAATGCCAGATTTCAGGCTTGGCTGGGTGCCTTTCGGGACCGGGCCACGGAACAGGGAATTTCAACACACACATTGAACGATGCGTTTGCCGGACTGACCTATGACAGGGATGTCATAAAACTGGACCGCAATCAGGCGGAATTTTCCAAGCCGATATGGGAATATCTGGATTCAGCGGTTTCAGAAACACGGGTCCGCAATGGTCGCGCTGCCCTGGAAAGGCATCGCAGCGCGTTGGAGAGGATCGAGGCAAAGTACGGTGTCGAAAAAGAAGTTGTGACGGCGATATGGGGGCTGGAGACGTCATTTGGCAGCTTCCGCGGCGGGAACCAGACCGTTCGATCACTGGCGACATTAGCTTTTGATGCGCGCCGCGCACAGTTCTTTGAAACTCAGCTGGTTGCGGCATTGCAAATTCTGGATGCGGGCGATGTATCCCCCCGCAACATGACCGGCAGTTGGGCTGGCGCGATGGGCCATACCCAGTTCATGCCGACATCTTACCTGGAACACGCGGTTGATTTTGATGGGGATGGGCGTCGAGATATCTGGTCAGATGACCCGACGGATGCATTGGCCTCTGCCGCTGCGTATCTGGCTCGTTTTGGCTGGACGAAAGGTCAGCCATGGGGTGTCGAGGTTCGGTTACCCGATGATTTCGACTATGCCACGGCGCAGCGAAACTATGATTTAACGCCTTCGGAATGGGCCGCGCGCGGCGTTGTCGGATTGGATGGGCAACCGGTGCCGAACCATGGCAGCGCATCGATCCTGCTGCCGGCCGGCGGTAAGGGTGTTGCGCTTATGATCTTTGACAACTTCGCCGTGATCGAGCGTTACAACGGTGCGGATGCCTATGTGATCGGTATTGGCCATCTGTCGGACCGTTTGCGTGGACAAAACGCATTTAACGCAAGCTGGCCCCGTGGCGACAGAGCCCTAAGCTTTGCCGAACGAAAGGAATTGCAACGGCGCCTGACACAGGCCGGTTTTGACACACAAAGCATTGATGGGCGCATTGGGCCAAACACAACCAACGCTGTTCGTGCTTACCAAGTGGCGCAGGGGATTTTGCCAGATGGCTATGCTTCGCTAAATCTGTTGGAAAAGATGCGATAGAAAAAGGGCGGCCTGTTTGGACCGCCCGTTTCCATTTTGACTCTGGCCGGTGACCTTTTAGGACGCAGCTTTCATCAGGCCCTTTTCAACAATCTCGGCATGTGCCTCGTCCAGAGATTTGTGAATGCGTACAAACATTTCGTCGATGTCCGCAGGTGTCAGAACCAGTGGCGGTGAAATGATCATGCGATCACCCACATGGCGCATGATCAGGTTGTTTGCAAAGCACCGGTCGCGGCAAATGTTTCCGATTGTACCCGGCTCGGACGCGAACTTGGCGCGTGTCTCTTTGTTCGGCGTCAAAGCGATAGATGCCATCATGCCCGAGATCACGGCCTCGCCCACCAACGGGTGATCTGCCAATGCTTCCCATTTTTGCTTCAGATAGGGTGCGGCGACATTGCGGACATGGCCGACGATGTCTTCTTCCTCCAGAATCCGCAGGTTTTCCAGGGCAACGGCGGCTGCAACCGGGTGGCCTGAATACGTGTAGCCGTGGTTGAACTCGGTCCCGGCGATGACCGCGGCCACCTCGTCGCAGACAATTGATCCACCAATCGGCGCATAGCCAGAGCTGAGCCCCTTGGCGATCGTCATGATATCCGGCTTGATGCCAACCGTTTCCGACCCAAACCAGTTGCCGGTGCGGCCAAATCCACAGATAACTTCGTCTGCGATCAACAGGATTGCGTACTTGTCACAGATGCGCTGGATTTCGGGCCAGTACGTGTCGGGCGCTACAATCACACCACCGGCGCCCTGCACGGGCTCGGCGATAAAGGCCGCAACCCGGTCCTCGCCAAGTTCCAGAATGGCCTCTTCCAGTTCCCGGGCCCGGGCAAGACCGAATTCTTCTGGTGACGTGTCCCCGCCTTCGGCCCACCAGTTGGGTTGATTGATGTGGTGAACATTCGGGATCGGAATTCCGCCCTGTGCATGCATGGCGGCCATTCCACCCAGCGAGGCAGAGCCTACGGACGAGCCGTGATAAGCGTTTTTGCGGCTGATAATGACGTTCTTGTTGGGATGACCTTTTTCCGCCCAATACGTACGCACAAGACGAATATTTGTATCGTTGGCTTCGGATCCACCGGCAGCAAAGAACACATTGTTCAAGTCGCCGGGTGCCAATTCAGCCAGCTTGGCAGCAAGCGCGATAGCTGGAACGTGGGTCGTCTTGAAAAACGTGTTGTAATAGGGCAGCTCGCGCATTTGGCGGGCTGCGACCTCTGCCAGTTCGTCACGGCCATAACCGATGTTGACGCACCAAAGGCCAGCCATTGCGTCAAGAATCTCCTGGCCTTCGCTATCGGTCAGGTACACGCCCTTGGCGCGGGTAATGACCCGCGCGCCTTCCTGTCCCAACGCACGATTGGCGGAAAACGGGTGGATGTGGTGCGCTGCATCCAGCGCCTGCAATTCTGCCGTTGGCATGTGGTTGGTGATCGTCGACATCTGGGAATCTCCTGCAAAAGCGGTTGG
>JBPCWT010000330.1:0-8796 GCA_051009255.1 Ruegeria sp.
CGCAGCATCGGGTCTTACCGTCCGAAGCCTTTTGCCATGGCGTCTATATCCACTCACCTTTGATCGACTGGCGATAGATCGTGCTGAGCCAGTTATCACCAAGGCTCTTGAGATCAAGCCCGCGCGACGTCAACAGGGCATAGCTGCGCTCGTACCATTCGGTAGACTGGTAGTTATAGCCCAGGATTGCGCCAGCGGATTGTGCCTCTTCGATCAGGCCAAGCGAAAGGTAAGCTTCGACCAGACGGTGCAGCGCCTCTGCTGTGTGCGAGGTCGTCTGGAAATCTTCGACCACGACGCGGAAGCGGTTGATGGCTGCGGTAAAGTGGCTTTGACGCAGATAGTAGCGGCCGATTTCCATCTCTTTACCCGCCAGATGATCAAATGCGAGGTCGAACTTGAGAATGGCGGAGGTGGTGTATTCACTTTCCGGGTAAACTTCGATCACGGTGCGCAGCGCCTGAAGCGCCTGGAACGTCAGTCCCTGATCGCGGCCAACCTCGTCAATCTGGTCATAATAGCTGAGTGCCAGAAGATACTGAGCGTAAGCCGCGTCTTCGTCTGTTGGGTAGAAGTCGATATAGCGCTGCGCCGAGGCACGGCTTTCTTGGTAATTCTTGTCGGAATGGAACGCGAAAGCCTGCATGATCAGCCCACGCTTGGCCCAGTCGGAATAAGGATACAGGCGTTCAACCTCGGAAAAATACCACGCGGCATCGTCCGGGCGATTCTGTGCAAGTTCGTATTCACCGCGGGTAAATATCTGTTCCGGTGTGTACCCTTCCAGGTTCTGGTCCCGGTCGGCACCGCTGCCTTTGAACAGTCCATTGTCGCCGCAAGCCGCCAAAGAAACCGTCAGGAGAATCGCACCCGCAAGCCTGACTGCCGCTTTGATGCCAACCATACCGCACATCCTTGTCGTCTTTTACTCGTGGGTTAATCCCAGATCGGACTTTGGTCTAGCACATAAAATTCCGGTGCAAAACGCCTTATCGCCCTTAGGCCAAAACGAATTTGCAGGTGATTTTCTTAGGCAACTTCGGGAATTTCGTCCCACACAAGACCCTTGCCCGGAAGGCGTGCGGCCTGTTCCGGGGTGCACAGGATCGGACGAACAGCACCGGGTGTTTCGAACAATTTCCGCAACAGGGTGTTGGTCATCGAGTGGCCGGACTTGTCGCCGACGAAGTGACCGAGAATCGGACCACCGGCCAGATAGAGGTCGCCAAGCGCGTCCAGCATCTTGTGGCGCACGGCCTCGTCCGAGTGGCGGAAACCGCCGGGTGTCAGAACTTCGTCATCCTGAACCACAACCGCATTATCCAACGTGCCACCCAGGGCCAGACCGTTTTCGCGCATTTCTTCGACGTCTGAACGGCGGCAGAAAGTGCGACAGTCGCTGAGTTCGCGGGCAAAGGAACCGTTGGCCATATCCAGCGTCATAGTCTGGTTGCCAATGGCCTTGTCTTCGAAATCGATATGGAACCCGATCTTGAGCCCGTTCGCGGGTGCGATCGTGGCGCTTGCGCCTTCGCGTTCAACTGTGACCGGCTTGAGTACTTCGTACGCCAGAACCGGGCTTGCCTGACGGCGAACGCCCTTGGCCATGATACCGCGCACGAACTCGACAGAAGAGCCGTCCATGATCGGGACTTCGGGACCGTCGATTTCGATCAGCGCGTTGTGAACGCCGCATCCGGCCAGCGCCGCCATGATGTGTTCGACGGTGGAAACTGAAACATCCGCATCATTCACCAACCGCGTACACAGCGGCGTGCGTTCGACGATGTCATAGATGGCGGGAACCAAAGCATTGCCCAGATCGATATCCGTACGCTTGAACCAGATGCCATGACCTGCTGCCGCCGGTTTAACAACCATTGTGGCAGGTTTTCCGCTATGCAGTCCGACGCCTTTGAACGTCACCGGAGATTTAAGCGTATGTTGCAATGTTGGCCTCTGCGAGTGGTGTCCAGCCTGAGCGGGCTGTGTTGCAAATCAGGTAAGGGACGCGGCTGTCATGCTCAACTCACTCTTTGTAACTGAATGAAACATCCATGTTACAGATCGGCAAAACCCTGCTTACCCCCTATTAGAATCCTGAAATACAACAAAAAAGAGCCGCCCAGCGGCGGCTCGATTTTCTGAATTTGTTACCGGTCTCAGTTGGCCTGACGCCTTAGGAAGGCAGGAATCTCGATCCGGTCCTGCTCGGGGTCAGCTTCTTGCTGAGCGGGTGCCGTAGCGTCATGCTGGCGCATCTTAGGCTGCTGACGCTCGGGCTGAGGCGGTGTATCGGCGGCATGTCCAGTCATCCGGTCAATCAACCGGTTAAAGCCGAACCGTGGCCGATCGTGGGCCTGTTCCTCGGGCTGAGGCTCTGCCGTTGGCTGCGGACTTGCCTGTTGTGTGGGCGGTACATTCTGAACCGCGGCCTGCAGGCGCTGCAACGCTTCGGGCGACGGGGAACCCGGCGCTGGAGCCTTGGGCGCGACAAAAGATTCCGCAGGCTGATCCATCATCGCATCAGTCTGAGGCTCAAACTCGGGCATAGGCGGTTGATAGGCCGGCGGAGGCAGACCGTCATCGCTGAGTTCTTCGCGTGGCTGCGCTTCGAACACTGCATCGGTATGTACCGGTTCATCGTCCACGGTTTCGAACAGCGAAGGTTCGCGGACCGTTTCCGCCTGAGGTTCGGCGTCGTAGGTTTCCGTGGCAGTCGGGGCTTCTTCATGAACCGCCTCTTCTTCGGCAGAAACCGTGCGGGTCAGCGGAGCGGACATCGAGCGGCGCGCGACAGGGATATCCGCCTGTACGTCGCTGGCGTCGATCCCGGTTGCAACCACCGATACGCGCATTCCACCCTGGATTTCGGTATCCAGTGTCGAACCGACGATGATGTTCGCCTCGGGGTCCACTTCTTCGCGGATGCGGTTGGCAGCTTCGTCCAGTTCGAACAGGGTCAGGTCGTGCGAGCCGGTGATGTTGATCAGCACGCCCTTGGCACCCTTGAGGCTGATTTCGTCCAGAAGCGGGTTGGCAATGGCCTTTTCCGCGGCCTGAATGGCGCGATCTTCGCCCTCGGCCTCGCCCGTGCCCATCATGGCCTTGCCCATTTCGTCCATCACGGCGCGAACATCGGCAAAATCAAGGTTGATCAGGCCGGGGCGAACCATCAGGTCCGTCACGCCCTTGACGCCCTGATACAGAACGTCGTCTGCCATCGAAAACGCCTCGGTAAACGTGGTCTTTTCGTTGGCAAGACGGAACAGGTTCTGGTTGGGGATGATGATAAGTGTATCGACAACCTTTTGCAGCGCCTCAACACCGTCTTCGGCCTGACGCATGCGCTTGGCCCCTTCGAACTGGAAGGGTTTGGTGACAACACCAACGGTCAGCACACCAAGTTCGCGCGCGGCCTGTGCAATGATCGGCGCGGCCCCGGTTCCGGTGCCACCGCCCATACCAGCAGTGATAAAGCACATATGTGCGCCTGCCAGGTAATCGACGATCTGTTCGATGCTTTCTTCGGCTGCTGCCGCCCCAACCGAGGCCCGCGCACCTGCGCCCAGACCTTCGGTGACTTTGACGCCCAGTTGAACCCGAGACGAGGACTGGCTTTGCTGCAGCGCCTGCGCATCGGTGTTTGCAACCACGAAATCGACGCCATCCAGCTGCTTCTCAATCATGTTGTTGACTGCGTTGCCACCTGCGCCACCAACTCCGAATACGGTAATCCGAGGCTTAAGTTCGTCGTGCCCGGGCATCGAAAGATTCAATGTCATGCTCTGTCCGCCTGTTTTTATGTTCCCGCGATAAACGGTGTTTTTCTTGCCTGTCTGACAATGATTCTACCGATCTGATTGCCAAAGGTCACGTCAAAAATCGCAAAAACCACAAAATATGGAGAAATCAAGGCCACTATTTGCGCCATTTCGCCGTGCTGCCTAAATGTTGCGGCGAAACCCAAGCATGCCACAAGGCAAGCGAACAGGGCCACGCGGCATTTACTGCATGCTGCGCCAATGGCGCCTTGGTCATTTTCGTGCAGGTGACTGCTCTGCCTGCCGTGGGCCTCTGCCGGGCCTTGGCGTTATCTTGCTGGATAAATCGTTGAACTGCAACCGGATTCTTAACTGATGGGTGCGTTGGGGCAGGATATCGTTTCGTTCGTGACAGAGCGTACTTCCTGAATTTCGGATTGTCCGAATGGCGCCAGACGGACCATCAGCCGATCATCGTGAAGAAACGGCCACCAACAGACCGGAACGCCGCTGTCATCATTGTCGTAGAGAAAGCAGATTTGTCCGTCGGGGACACTGATCTGACCATAGACACAGGTGTCTTCGCCCTCTTGCCAGACGGTCAGAGACCGGTTCAGAAACTGTTCAACGCCGACAAACGCGCCCGTCTGATAGTGATAGAAGGTCAGAGTTTTGCCCACCGCCATATCCAGAAACTGGTCCGGGGAGATCAAGGTTTGCGCCGCCGCAGGTAGCGCAAATGTGATCGCACATAATGTTGCCATGCGTCTGAACATGGCCCTTACCAGTTGTCTTTGAACCACTTCACCGCGCGCATGAGTGTACGGGCTGAATAGTTTTCGGCAGGGATTTCGAAATCCCACCATTCGTCCTGTGGGTGCGCGGCAAACAGGCTGAGGCCTACGGCCGAGGAAAAGCTCGGTCCGGTTGCGGATTGCGGCAAGCCATGCACCCTGAGCGGACGGCCAAGGCGAACGCGCTGACCAAGGATGCGGCTGGCAAGGCCGTCCAGTCCCAGTATCTGACTGCCACCGCCGGTCAGCACGATCTGCTGGCTTGGCATGTGTTCAAATCCTGCGGCATCCAGTCGGGTGCGAACCTCTTCCAGAATTTCTTCGACCCGTGGACGCATTATGCCGATCAGCTCGGCCCGGCTGACGGTCCGGCGATCATGTTCCCAGTCGCCGGTATCACCACCGATGTCGATCATGTCGCGGTCATCCGCGCCGGTGGCGTGGACGCAGCCGTTAAAGGTTTTGATCCGTTCGGCCACGGCGGTTGGCACGCCAAGGCCCATCGAAATATCTGCCGTCACATGCTCGCCACCCATGCGGACACTGTCGGCATAGATCATGTGTTTTTTCATAAAGATTGAAACGCTGGTCGTACCACCGCCCATGTCGATACAGGCCGCGCCAAGTTCCTGCTCGTCCTCGACCAGGGCCGAAACCCCGGAAACGTAGGCAGAGTTGGCGATACCGGCAAGTTCCAGGTCACAGCGTTTGATACAGTGAACGATGTTCTGAATCGCGACGGCGTCTACGGTCAGCATGTGCATATCGACAGACAGCGTTTGACCCAGTTGCCCGCGCGGGTCGATCAGGCCGGAACGGTTATCGAGCGCGAAATTTACCGGCTGGGCGTGAACAACCTCGCGCCCGGCACCGTAATCCGGCACATCGCAAGCGTTGAGCACGCGGCCAATTTCGGCCTCGGTCACAAGCTGACCTTCGAGGTCGACCTTTGCATCCAGCCCGTAAGAGCGCGGATTTGCACCAGAGAAACAGGCGATCACGTGATCGACACGGATATCGGCCATCTTTTGCGCCGCCTGAAGCGCGGTGCGAATTGCGCGTTCCGTTTCCTGCATGGCCATGACTTCGCCAAACTGCACGCCGCGCGACCGGGTGGTCGCGGCCCCGATAACGCGGAAACCGGTCTGACCGGCCATCGAACCGATGGAGTTATCCTCGCTTAGCCGCCCTGCCCCGTCGAAGCGCAAAACAAGGCACGCGATTTTGGAACTGCCTACGTCCAGAATGGCGACAACACCGCGTTGCATTGCCTGACTGCGCATTTGGCGCATTGCCCTTTGGGACTGATAAAGATCGGTCATCATGGTCTTATTGCCCGTTACCCACTGCCACTTTTGTATTCCACCAGTCTTCGCTGGCGGCTTTGCTCATTCTTATTGTCGGACGTGATCCAAGGCGCATATCGACCGCGGATACGTCACGTTCCAGTAAATCCTGCACCTCGTTCACCGCCAGCACGCGTTCCAGCGCGCGAACCGGGCGATCGGTTGGCAGCATGATGCGCTGACCGCGATCCAGCACCAGATCCCAACGCCGCTCGCCGATGCGGACAAGCCCGCGCACGCGGTCGCCAAGGCTGCGGGCCGTTGTCAGGATACGCAGCGCCTGCGCCACATGCTGATTGGCCCCTTTGCCCGCGATCAGCGGAAGGTCGGTATATGCCGCACGGGATGCGACCTGTTCGACATGTGCGCCGGTTTCGTCCAGCAGGTCGATGCCGTCGCGCTTGCGCCAGACGACAACCGGCTGACGTTCAACAATTTCGACTTGCAGGATGCCACCCGGCCGAATGCGGACCGAAGCGGATTTGACCGGATCAAGCACGGTGATCGTGTCGCGGATTTGTTCCAGATCGAGGTCCCAGGAACTGATGGGGAAATCCAGCGGCACGACTTGTCGGATGTCTTCGGACAATCCGGTGCCTGCGCCATCTATCGCCATCAGGTTCACCATGAATTCGGGGCGTTCCTCGAACGCGGTTCGAAGATCGGTTACGTAAGTCGTCAGCGCCTCGCGCCGCTCGTGCGAGGTGAAATACAATCCCGCCCCGGCCAACACCGCGCATAGCGGGATGCCGAGCTTGACACCCAGACGAATGCCGGGCGTCAGCATCCAACGCTGGAACCGGTAGCTGAACCGCGATGGTGCCGGATCCGAACGCGACGCCTTGCGGCCATGCCGTTTCGAGCCGCGCAAACGCAGTTTGGGTTGGGCGGACTGATCCTCTGGCCCGGCGGATTCAAATTCGGCATCCGGTCCTGACAAGGGCTTGGCGCGGTGAATCACTGGTGCGCGGGAACGTCTTAGCGGTCGCATGACGCATCCTCCACCATCCAGGCGCAGAGCTGGCCAAAGGTCATTCCCAGATGCGCCGCCTGTTCGGGAACCAGCGAGGTTGGCGTCATTCCGGGCTGCGTATTTGTTTCCAACAGGAACAGGCCATCGGCCCCTTTGGAATCGTCCCAGCGAAAGTCAGTGCGGCTGACGCCCTGACACCCCAACACTTCGTGCGCGCGGACCGAATATTCCATGCAACGGTCAAAGATGTCGGAGGGCACTTCTGCGGGTAAGACGTGCCACGAACCGCCGGGTTTGTACTTGGCGTCGTAGTCGTACCAGCCGTCCGTCATAATCTCGGTCACGGTCAGGGGTCTGTCGCCCATCACGGTGACGGTCAGTTCGCGCCCTGCCACGTATTGTTCGACCATCAGCTGTTCGGGCATGTCATCGGATATCTGCGGCGGCCCGTTCGAACCTTCGCTTACGATGTAGATGCCGACGCTGGAGCCTTCGTTGTTGGGTTTGACCACGTAAGGAACGGACATGACGTGATGGGCCATCACGTCGGATTTCGGAACGATCACACTTTTGGCGATGGGCAGGCCGGCAATTCGAAATGCCTCTTTGCTGCGTTGCTTGTCCATTGCCAGCGCCGAGGCCAGCACGCCCGAATGCGTGTACGGGATGCGCATCCATTCCAGCATTCCCTGAACGCAGCCATCTTCACCCCATCGGCCATGCAGGGCGTTAAAAACGACGTCCGGTTTGATATCCAAAAGGCGCGCGTAAAGGTCAGGACCAGCGTCCAGTTCGACCACTTCAAAGCCTTCTCCCACAAGGGCGGCTGCGCATTCGCGCCCGCTGCTGAGTGACACCTCGCGTTCCGCCGAGGGCCCACCCATCAATACCGCCACTTTGGGGTTTGTCCTGCTCGACCTACCCACGTTCGTGCGCCTCAATGTCCCCGGACCTTATATGGTGGTCCGTGCTGTGTTCATGCCTTTGTTCCGACGCCTGATTTGCCTGTTTTGGTCTGACGGATTAGGCCTTATTCTTTCAGCGGATCGCCGACCCGCATGATTTCCCACTCTAGCTTGATACCGCTTGTTTCGTAAACCTTTTTTCGTACCTCTTCGCCTAATCCTTCGAGGTCTGCGGCAGTCGCGTCACCGGTGTTGATCAGAAAATTCGAGTGCTTCTCGCTCATCTGCGCACCGCCGCGCCGGGCACCGCGCATTCCGGCGTCGTCGATCACCTTCCACGCCTTGAGATCGTGGACATCGTCCGCGCGGCCGGTCGAGGAAAATCCAGCCGGATTGCGAAAGGTGGAACCGGCGCTTCGGTCCTTTGTGGGTTGGGTCTCGTCGCGTTTTTTCAGTTGCGCATCCATGCGGGCGTGCAATTCGGCGGGATCACCAGCCTGACCTTCGAATTGTGCTGATACCAGAACCGCGCCATCGGGCAGGTCGGACTGGCGATAGCGGAAATTCAGGTCAGCGGCTGTCAGGTCAACGACCTCTCCCTGCCGGGTGACGATGGTGGCTTTGCGCAACACATCCGCCGTGTAGCTGCCATAACAGCCCGCGTTCATCCGCACCGCCCCGCCGATAGAGCCGGGGATGGTGCGCAGGAATGTCAGATCAACGCCCGCATCTGCGGCCTTGCGCGCCACGTGCGCATCCAGCGCCGCCGCGCCTGCGGTAACAAGATTTCCAGCGATCGAAATGGTGTTGAAGCCGCGACCCAGCCGGATAACGACTGCCCGCATGCCGCCATCGCGCACGATGAGATTGGAGCCAACTCCCACGGGAAAAACCGGCAGATCGGTGGGCAGGCTTTGCAAAAAGAACTGCAGGTCCGGGATGTCGGCGGGTTGGAAAAGATAATCCGCCGGGCCACCGACGCGCAGCCATGTCAATTCAGACAGTGACCGCGAC
>JBPCWT010000331.1:0-44431 GCA_051009255.1 Ruegeria sp.
GTGCCAGTCCCAACTTGCCAAGGTTCAGCAATGCGGCCCCCGGGCCCGCGCTAAATCCCTGCCCGGCCGTCGCGGCAAACCCGTGAATACCAAAACCTGCCATCACGTCGCCAAAGGGGACATATTCGCCAAACGGAACAAGGTGGTGTTTGTCGTACAGCCCGGCCTGCCGCCCATCTTCATCGAGATAGATCACCGAGTTGTAAATCTGCGGCCCATCCCCGCGTTGTATACCCAACACAACCGGGGTGCCTTGGGCCGCGACGGAAATGGCATCAAGGTAAGGCTGAGCCGAGCCAAGCCATGCCGGAACCGAGGTTTCGGGCCACACGATCAAATCCGGTCGTGGGGACGCCGCTGTGAATTCAATTTGGCGGTTGAAAAACAACGGCGCAAAATCCGGGTCCCACTTCTGGTGTTGCGGGGCGTTCGGCTGCACCAGCCGAACGGTATGGGGCGACTGCTCGACCTCGGGTCGAGTACCCGCATAGGCCAATGCCAAACCAGCACAGGTGAAGGTCACCGCCCCAGACGTCAAAACCGATCGCGGGCTTTTCCATCCCGCCAACGCGAACCCAAGCGGTATCGTGGCAACAAAGGTCAATGCCCCCAACCCATAAGGGCCAACCAGCGCCAGCAATTGCGCGACCGGTGTTCCGACCCAGACCTGCGCAATACCTGCCCACGGGAACCCGGTCAGCAGATAGCCACGCGCGAATTCTCCCAATGATAAAAGCACTATCAGCAATGCGGCCTGCAACAGCGGCGACGCATCGAGTCGCCTCGCCGCCCAAAACGCGGGCGCCCAGAACAGTGCCATCCCCCCGGCCATCAATATCAGGGCAAATGGCGCCATCCACGCATACCGTTCTGCGTCAACCAGAAACGGCTCGACAATCCACATCAGGGCGTGACCAAAGTACCCGGTGGCAAATGCCCATCCCAGCCACGCAGCACGCGCCCGTGTTTCACACGTTAGAAACAGCACAGGCAACAGCACCAACGACAGACCAGTTGCAACCCAGATGCCGAATGGTGCCAGACCAAATGCCGCCATCGTACCGAGACAGGCCGCCAGAACGAACCTCAGCCAAAAGGGCCAGCGTCCGACAGAATTCATGCAGCGCTATCCGGCAACATCACGCGCAGCCGCTTGATGCGGCGCGGATCGGCGTCCATCACTTCGAATTCGGTTCCTTCGGGATGCAACACCACCTCGCCCCGCGTTGGAACACGGCCTGACAGCATGAAAACCAAACCACCCAGCGTTTCGATCTCTTCTTCGTCCACATCTTCGTGGCTGGTCAGTGATCGGCCGATCTCGGCCTCGAACTCTTCCAGCGGAACGCGGGCCTGCACGACATAACATCCCGGCTTTTCCTTGAGCCACAGCTGACTTTCGTCCGCGTCGTGTTCATCTGCGATCTCGCCGACAACCTGTTCGATCAGGTCTTCGATCGTCAGCAACCCGTCAACGCCACCATACTCGTCGATGACCAACGCCATGTGTCGGCGTTCCGTTTGCATCTTGGTCAGCAATACACCGATAGACATCGAAGGCGGCACAAACAGCAGCGTCCGCAGCATGGATTTCAGGTCAAATTCCGAAGAGCTACCGTTGAATCCGTGCGTCAGGGCAAAATCCTTGAGGTGAATAAAACCCAATGGCGTATCCAAAGTGTTTTCATACACCGGTATCCGCGACATACCGCTTTCGCGGAACACTTGCGCAAGTTCCTCTTTCGATGTTGTCGAGGGGACAGATACGATTTCCGCTGTCGGAATCGCTACGTCTTCGACCCTCATCCGACGCAGATTTATCATCCCGCGCGGCTGGACACTGGCCGCTTCGTGCCCATTGGCCAAAGTCGCCTCTTCGATTTCGTGAGAAGAAAAAGCGTCTATTATTCGGGATAATATTCCAGCCTTCTCTTCGGTGCCTTCATTGCGGTTCCCTGATTGCGCGCTTTGCGCCGCCCTAGAACTGCCGTCTGTATCGCCCATTTTCCTGTTCCAGTTGACCGGGTTCGTGAACCCTTTTCATACATTATATGGGTCATTGATACCCATTTTGCCAAGTATCTCGACTTCGACTGCCTCCATCAAAGTGGCGTCGGGGTCACGGATGTGGTCGTAACCCAACAAGTGCAAAACCGCATGAACGATTAGATGGCTTACATGATCGTCCACCGATTTACCTGCCTTATTCGCTTCGCGGACGCAGGTATCATAAGAAATCGCGATATCGCCCAACGCAATTTCGCCCGTGAAGTCGGCTTGTGGTTTGCTTGGATTTCCGCCAGCCACGCCCGAGGCAAGGTCCTCGGCAGGCCAGCTTAACACGTTGGTGGGCATTGGTTTTTCCCGAAACTCGGCATTCAGCTCTGCAATGCGCACGTCATCGCATCCCAATACGCTGATTTCACAAATTTCCGGTTCTACTCCGCAATGTTTCAAAACCTCGGCAGCGGCTCGGCTGGCCAAAGGTTCCAGCCCCTGCCAACGGCCGTCTTCCATCGTGATCTCAATATTCATGTGTCGGCGTCCGGTGATCAGAAATCGCGGGCCGCGAAACGTATCATCCGGTTTCGCGGCCAGCTTCTGCCTCATACGCTTCGATAATGGCGGCGACAAGCGGGTGCCGCACCACGTCTTTCGAAGTGAAATAGTTGAAACTGATGTTCGGGATTGTCTTCAACAGCCTTTCAGCGTCCGCAAGGCCCGAGGCGACGCCGCGCGGCAAATCAACCTGCGATCGGTCACCTGTAATGACCATTCTGCTGCCCTCGCCCAATCGGGTCAGGAACATCTTCATCTGCATGGTCGTGGCATTCTGCGCTTCGTCCAGAACTACGAACGCATTCGCCAGCGTCCGCCCGCGCATAAATGCCAATGGCGCGATTTCGATACGTTTTTCCTCGATCAGTTTTGCCAGTTGCTTGCCCGGCAGGAAATCATTCAGCGCGTCATAAAGCGGCTGCATATAAGGATCGACCTTGTCCTTCATGTCGCCCGGCAAATACCCCAGCTTTTCCCCCGCTTCGACAGCAGGCCGGCTAAGGATGATGCGGTCCACATGGCCGCCGATAAACATCGAAACACCAACCGCAACCGCCAGGTAGGTTTTACCGGTACCGGCGGGTCCGATTCCAAATGCCAACTCATTCTGAAACAGCGACTGAACATAGGCTTTCTGGGCATCCGTGCGCGGCTCGACCAGTTTCTTGCGTGTCTTGATCTCGACCTTGCCGCCCTTGAACATTTCCAACTGATCGCCGTCACGCGCACCTGTGTCGGCCTCCGATCCACCCATCCTCAGCTCTCGGTCAACATCGGCGGCTTCGACAGGACGGCCCCCTTCAAGGCGGGTATAAAGCGCCTGCAGCACCTCGATTGCCTGCTTCTGGGATTCTTCGTCTCCCATCACGACAAGCTGATTGCCGCGCCTTAAAATCTGTACCGAGAGATTGCGCTCAATCTCGGCCAGATTGCGGTCATACTCACCACAAAGATCTATCAGCAATCTGTTATCTGGAAATTCAACAAAAGCCTCAGACTGGGGCATGTTGTCTGGCGGTGGGGTCAGGGCGCCGATGGCCAATACGTTCTCCTGTCTTGGCGTTACACTTTGAGCGTAGACAACATGTCTTTGCAGAAGCAAGTCAGAGTTTCACTTTTTCCGTCGATTGCAACAAAACAGCCCGAAAGTGCAGCACTGTGAAATCTATCCAACACCAGAAATTGCGGAATATTTGACTTAAAGTCAGAACCGGTAATTCAAACCAAACCGCAATCCGCCATAAGTCGGCGTCGATTTGGTAGACAGAGACGAATTGAAATCAATCACTTTCGACTCGAACTGAACGTATTCGTACTCACCGGTAAGCGACCAGTTATCGGTCAACTGATGTTCTGCCCCGATGCTCAGCAGCAATCCATTTCGCCGATCCGATTTCTCTGTCACATTTGATGACAGGCCATCCGTTGTTCCAGCTGCGGTTTTTACATTGCCGTTTACATAGCCAATCGACGCGAAATACAGCGTGCTTCGCTTACGATTCGTCAGACCGCTGCGAAAACGAAAGCCGAATAAATCCGTAATTTCGGACCGGCCACCAACATTTGCGCTGCCAAACTGACGGCTGACACTGTCCTCGATCGACGCGAAATCATAGCTCAGTTCGACGCCATAGGAATAATCCCGGTTCCCGCTGGCCGGAACAGACGTGCGCCAGCCGCCACGCAGCCCGCCGAAACTGCCCGACGCCTTAAGATCGCCGATGTTCACGGGCGCACCGGTCGTCCTTAACCCGAACTCGTCACTGAAACCCCACGCATATCCCAGGCTGAGGCCCGCATAAAAATAGCTTGTACTGTCCACGGTAACTGGCGGCCCGATAACAACCGGGTCTGCTAGGGGGCTGGACGGGTTTCCTGCGTAAGCCGGAAGGCCAAAGCAGATCGCGGTCATGGAAAGGAATACAGGTCGAAAAAGACCAACGATCAGACTTTGGGCATTGGACACAATATGCACTCGCACCCCCCTGAACGGTGGCCCAAACATCTAGGGCCAGCCCAACCAATCGTACAAAAACTCACCCAAAATACGCCCCGCTGCTCTGTCTGGCTCTTTTGGAAACATAGTTCCAAGTTATAAATCAAGTGTAAAAAAAGGAAATCATCGCTAAATGTTGTGCCGTTCTGTTGCGCGGATACCTGCTCAGATCAATTCACCAGCCAGTGAATTGGAACCAGAGGATTTAATCCGAACCCGGCGCAGATCACCAGCCACCACATCGGCCTCTGATACGTGAACAGCGTGAAGATATTCTGATTTTCCAACCATCTGCCCCGGCAAACGGCCCGGTTTTTCAAACAGAACACTGACCTCGCGCCCGACCATCGCGTCCTGAATTTCGCGTTGATGCTGCGTGATCAGGGCCTGAAGACGTTGCAGGCGGTTATCCGCCTCTGCGGCCTCTACCTGTGGTCGCTCGGCAGCAGGGGTGCCCGGCCGGGACGAGTATTTAAAGGAGTAAGCGTAGCCATATTTAACCTCCTGAACCAGATCGAGTGTGGCCTGAAAGTCTTCTTCGGTCTCTTCGGGGAACCCAACGATAAAATCCCCGGACATCAGGATATCCGGTCGGGCAGCGCGAATGCGTTCAATCAGCCGCAAATAGCTTTCGGCTGTGTGGCTGCGGTTCATCCGCTTCAGGATTTTGTCCGATCCCGACTGCACCGGCAGGTGCAGGTACGGCATCAGTTTTTCGCAGGTGGCATGAGCCTCGATCAGATCATCGGCCATATCGTTGGGATGGGACGTGGTAAACCGGATACGCTCCAACCCGTCCACCTTGTTCAACTCCCAGATCAATCCGGCCAGCGTCATATCACCATCCGAACCGGCACCGTGATAGGCGTTGACGTTTTGCCCCAGCAACGTGATTTCGCGCACGCCGCGTTCTACCAGATCCTGCGCCTCGCGCAGGATGCGGTCTGTCGGGCGGCTGACCTCTGCGCCACGGGTATACGGAACAACACAAAAGGCACAGAACTTGTCGCACCCCTCCTGCACCGTCAGGAATGCAGTTGGTCCCCTTTTGCTTTTGGGGCGGTTCTTGAGTTTCTCAAACTTGTCCTCTTCGGGAAAGTCCGTGTCCAGCGCCTTTTCCCCGGCTTGGGCTTTCGCCTCCATTTCGGGCAATCGGTGATAGCTTTGCGGTCCAACGACCAAATCGACCATGGGCTGCCGGCGCATAATCTCGGCCCCCTCAGCCTGCGCGACGCAGCCGGCCACACCGATCTTGAGGTCAGGTTTTTCCGCCTTCAGCCCCTTGAATCGACCCAGTTCCGAATAAACCTTCTCTGCCGCTTTTTCGCGGATATGGCAGGTATTCAACAGGATCATATCCGCGTCATCCGGGCTTTGCGTTTCCACATAACCCTTACCGCCCAGCGCCTCGGCCATACGCTCGCTGTCATAGACGTTCATCTGGCAGCCATAGGTCTTGATAAACAGCTTTTTCGGATCAGACATAAGACGGACCTTTGCGTTCGCGGGACCGGCGTCGTCTATACCCAACGGACGCCGCTTGCAATGGACGCGGAATTACCCGACTTTGGCCGTTACTTCCACCCGCAAGCAAGGCGCCGATGCAACACGAATCTCTTGACCAATTCCTGAGGAACGGAAACCGGGATTTGAGCAATGGCCCGGTTGCGCTTGTTTTTGTCGAGGATGATGCCGAGGTCGATGGCACATTACGCCATCACCTGAATCTGGGTTTTCCGACTGTGGTCGCATTTATGCCGCCGGAATTCGAATTGGAACCGGACCTCGCTGATCGCATCCACCGCGTGAACATGATTTGTGCCCCGCGCATGATGGTCTTTGACACGATCAACCGGGCCATCAGCGCCGCGCCCGGCACCTGGATGTACTACTGCTACAACGCCGAGTACCTGTTCTATCCCTTCTGCGAAACACGCACGATCAAAGAGTTGCTGGCCTTTCATACCGAAGAACGGCGTGATGCGATGCTGACTTATGTGATCGACCTGTATGCCAGCGATCTGGGCCAGTTCCCAAATGCCGTGGCACCTGCACAGGCGATGTTTGACAGGTCAGGCTACTACACACATGCCCGGACTGATCCGGAAACCAAGGAACCTTTTGATCGGCAACTCGACATATCCGGTGGTCTGCGCTGGCGGTTCGAAGAACGCATTCCCCATGAAAGACGCCGTATTGATCGCATTGGATTGTTCAAATCGCGCAATGGGCTGAAACTTAGTAAGGATCACACATTAAATGATCCAGAATACAACACATACTCCTGCCCGTGGCACCACAACATGACCGCGGCCATCTGTTCGTTCCGCGCGGCCAAGGCGCTTAGGCTCAACGGTGGGTCGACTTATGATATCCCGGATTTCCGCTGGCGCGAATCTGTGCTGTTTGAATGGAATTCTCGGCAACTGCTGGATATGGGATTCATTGAATCCGGACAGTGGTTCTGACTTTTCTCATCTATTGCTTTCGGCAACCCAAAGCTTTCGAAGCCGAGTGCGGACGCAACCAAACCTTAGCGTTGGAAAAGCACTGGAAACCAATCTTCGCGCAGGCGTTGGCCCGGTTTCATGTCATGTCCCGGAAACGGGGGCGAGGTTCTGCCCGGGCGTTCGACGTACCGAGCATCATCCCCAACAAGGCGCAGTGAAAACGCCCGGCGGCGCGCGTCCGAGGTGTTGCCCCGCGCACCGTGCAATATGCGGTAATGAAACGCCACCGCATCACCCGGTTCCATTTCGAACTCCACGACCCGCATTCCTTCGGCGTCGGGATCGGGCACAGGCATGTACTGACCTTCGTCCGCAAAATACATTTCTTCCGATACCCAGCGTGTCGGTAAAACTTCTTTTTCCCACTGATGCGACCCGGCAACGCAACGCAAGGTCGCTTCTTTTACCGGATCAAGCGGCGACCAAAAACTGATGGTCTGCCGCCCCTCGACAAAATAATAGGGTCCATCTTGATGCCATGGTGTTGCCATCGACGTACCGGGTTCTTTTACCAAAACGTGATCGTGAAACATCTGGGCAGATTGCGATTGCATCAGGTCCGCGCCAACCTCGGCAGCCGGTGAATGTTCAACTGCATCGCGGAACTGGGATATTCTTGTCCAGTTGCAGTAATCATCAAAAAACCGCCCGGATTCGCCCTCTTTCTTGTTTTCCGAAGCATAAGGGCCGGGCTCGGCCATGTTCGCCGCAATCCCGTCACGCAGCGCTTCGACCTGCTTTGCGAACAGTCCTTTGACCAGAACCACACCATCATTCTGATAGGTTTCGATCATGTCCCGAGTGACGAGTGGATGCGCCATGACTAATTCCCTTCAAACACGCGTACGGACTGCACGCGCCTGACGCGCCGGTTCAAATCAATTCCTGAAGGGAAAGCAAGCAGCTTTATTTCCTGCGAAGACGGATCACCACGTCAACGGATGCGATCTCGACCCCATCTGGGGCTTCGGGCAGGCGATGGATGACAAGCTGATCCGAAGGAGCATCGCTCAGGCGGCCCTCGTCTTCCCAATAAAAATGGGGATGATCATGCGTATTGGTGTCAAAATAGCTTTTGGATCCGTCGACCGTGATTTCCTGCAAAACCCCTGCGTCGCAAAAAGCACGCAGCGTATTATAGACAGTTGCCAACGAAACAGCAGCGCCCGTTGATTTTGCTGCCTCAAAAAGGCTTTCAGCGGTCACGTGACGATGACGGCCATCGCCGACCAACAATTCGGCCAGCGCAACACGCTGACGTGTGGGTCGCAAATTTGCATCGACCAACCAATTTGTCGCTAATTTCTGGCTTTGAGGCGTCATCGAACCGATACCCGTTATTGCTAACACCTTATATAAGAGCGCCGATGCAGGAATTTCAAATGAAATTCATTCGCATTGTAAAGTTGGGTCCGGTACGGGATGTGGCGCGGCAACTCTTGCAGGACCTTGCTAACGGGTGCTAGACGAGGCCAGATACAAAGAACGGACCCATGGCAGGAGAGGCGGCAAAATGGCCCAATTCCCGAGCAGCTTTGACAAAGACGATCTGCTGAAATGCGCCCGCGGCGAATTATTCGGCCCAGGCAATGCACAATTGCCGGAACCTCCGATGCTTATGATGGACCGGATAACCGAGGTTTCCGGTGACGGCGGTCCCCATGGCAAGGGCCATGTGATCGCAGAATTCGATATATCGCCCGACCTTTGGTTCTTTGATTGCCATTTTCCCGGCAATCCGATCATGCCGGGCTGTCTGGGGCTGGATGGCCTGTGGCAGCTGACAGGCTTCAATCTGGGCTGGCGGGGCTGGCAAGGGCGCGGATATGCAATCGGCACCGGCGAGATCAAGCTGACCGGAATGGTTCGCCCAGACCGTAAAATGCTGACTTATTACGTTGATTTCACTAAGGCTATACAAACGCGCCGTTTGACAATGGGTGTTGCAGACGGCCGCGTCGAAGCAGATGGTGAAGTGATCTATCAGGTCAAAGACATGAAGGTTGCATTGTCCGAAAGCTGACCCCAACTGTCGGTCAGGTAAGTAAAGAACGGAACACAGGAGTACGCAAATGCGTCGCGTCGTCGTCACCGGCTTGGGGGTCGTATCCTCGATCGGGAACAATGCTGAAGAGGTCATAACCTCGCTCAAAGCAGGCAAATCCGGGATCGTGGCCAATGAACAGATGGTCGAACACGGCTTTCGCAGCCAGGTCGCCGGGTCGCTCAAGATTGACGTTGCCGAGCACGTGGACAAGCGCACGCTGCGCTTCATGGGTCCGGGCGCAGCTTATGCGCATATCGCCATGAGCCAGGCAATCGCGGATGCTGGCCTGACCGAAGATCAGGTCGTGAACCCGCGAACCGGCCTTGTTGCCGGTTCCGGCGGTCCATCCACCAGCGCGATGCTGACTGCGCACCAGACTGTTCTGAAAAACGGCGCGACCAAGCGCATTGGCCCCTTTGCGGTGCCCAAATGCATGTGCTCGACCATTTCTGCGAATCTGGCGACTGCGTTCAAGATCAAGGGGATCAACTACTCGATCACTTCGGCCTGCTCGACCTCGCTGCATTGCATCGGCAACGCAGCGGAACAGATAATGATGGGCAAGCAGGACATCATGTTTGCTGGCGGCGGCGAAGAGCTGGACTGGACGCTATCGTGCCTGTTCGACGCAATGGGCGCGATGTCCTCGAAATACAATGACACACCTGACAAAGCCTCGCGCGCGTTCGATCAGGACCGCGACGGTTTCGTCATTTCCGGCGGCGGCGGCATCGTTGTACTGGAAGATCTGGAACATGCGCTGGCCCGCGGAGCCGACATTTACGCCGAAGTAACGGGCTTCGCGGCAACATCCGACGGGCATGACATGGTCGCGCCTTCGGGTGAAGGTGGCGAGCGGGCCATGCGACTGGCGCTGTCCACAGTGCCCGAAGGCCGGAACGTATCTTACATCAACGCCCACGGCACATCGACCCCGGTCGGCGACGTCGGCGAAGTCGAAGCGGTTCGCCGCATCTTTGGCGAAGGCAGCGTCCCCCCGATTTCATCGACCAAGTCGATGACCGGGCACGCTCAGGGTGCCGCAGGTGCGCTAGAGGCTATCTTTTGCCTTTTGATGCTGCGCCATGACTTCATCACGCCATCGATCAATGTCGACACCCTGGCCGAAGGGATCAACCCCGGTGAAGTTGCAACACAAGTCGTCGAAAATGCCGGATTGGATAGCGTTATGACCAACAGCTTTGGCTTTGGTGGTACGAACGGGTCCATGGTTTTGTCCAAGTATAACGGGTGATTGAAATGTCAGATGTTCTAAAGGGCAAACGTGGGCTGATCATGGGCGTGGCCAATGATCGTTCAATCGCATGGGGCATTGCCAAGGCGATGCACGAGGCAGGCGCGGAACTGGCGTTCACCTATCAGGGCGAGGCCTTTGGCAAACGTCTTGAACCGCTGGCGCAAAGCCTTGGCAGCGATTTCATGGTCGATGCGGATGTCACTGACGACGCCTCGCTGGATCGGGCCTTTGACGAATTGGCAGAACGCTGGCCCACGATCGACTTTCTGGTCCACGCCATCGCCTATTCGGACAAATCCGAACTTACCGGGCGGTTTCTGAACACGTCGCGCGAGAACTTCAAACACTCGATGGACGTTTCGGCCTATTCCTTTATCGAGGTCGCCCGCCGTGCCTATCCGTTGATGAAAGATAACGGTGGCACGCTGCTAACGCTGACGTATCAGGGATCGAACCGCGTGGTTCCGAACTACAACGTCATGGGCGTTGCTAAGGCCGCGCTGGAATCCGCGACCCGCTATCTTGCCAATGACCTAGGCCCCGAAGGTATCCGGGTGAACGCAATATCGCCCGGTCCAATGAAAACACTGGCCGGGGCCGCGATTGGCGGGGCGCGCAAAACCTACAAGTTCTGCGATCAGAATGCGCCGATGCGATCAAACGCGACGCTAGAGGCCGTGGGCGGCACTGCCGTTTACCTCGCCTCGGACGCGGGGGCCTATACGTCGGGTGAAATCCTGCGCGTAGATGGCGGTTTTCACATCCTTGGAATGCCACAACCCGACTTTATGTGACCCGAAGATTCCCTGCCCCTGTCAATTTTTGACCACTTTTTGGGGGCAGGATTCACAGCATGAGCAAACTGGATTTGATATCTGAAAGCGCCGCACGCCGCACGCGTTCCCGTCGAAAGTCGGGCACGTTCGGTCATCGGGCGCGCATCTTGCTGCTGGGCCTGACCACGGCGCTGGCGCTGTTTGTAATTTACACACAGCCGCCCGTTCGCCAGGCGTTCGACACGCTTTTGGCGTCCGTGCTGGGCTAAGCCCAGCCAAAACGCATCTTTTACGCGATCGAGACGATCTCGATATCGAAAATCAGGTCTTTGCCCGCGAGCGGGTGATTGGCGTCGAGCGTGATTGTCGCGTCATCCACCCCGACTATCGTCACCGACACGGCCTGCCCGTCCGGGGTCTGCATCTGCAATTGCGTGCCCAGATCCAGCGGTATGTCATCCGGAACGCCTTCTCGCGGGATCGACTGTCGCATTCCCGGATTGATCGGGCCATAGGCATCGACACATGGAATCTCGACGCGCTTTTTCTCGCCCATCGTCATACCCGGCAGAGCCGAATCCAACCCCGAAATGATCTGACCCGAACCGACGACAAACTCCAGCGGGTCGCGGCCTTCAGAGCTGTCAAAGACGTCCCCATCCGTCAGCGTCCCGGTGTAATGTATGCGAACCGTGTCGCCGTCCTTGATTTCTGTCATTCTGGCTCTCCGGCTCAAAAATTGGGTTGAACGATCAACCCTAAACTTTGTCACATCGATGTAAACCCTTACCCCTTTAACGCCTTACCCTGTTGTGCCAACCTGCGCCCGATCAGCGGAGGAACAGATGCCCATCAAAACTTGCATTTTCGACGCCTACGGCACGTTGTTCGACGTCGCCGCAGCAGCCCGGCAGGCCGCAGAAGAACCACAATACCCAGACCTGCGTGACAAGTGGGCGCAAGTGGCAAACCACTGGCGCCTGAAGCAGTTGCAATACACATGGCTCAGGGCCGTTGCAGATGCCCACACGGATTTTTGGGATGTCACGCAGGATGGGTTGGATTGGGCGCTTGAGGCGACCGGGCTGGACGGAAACGCCGCCCTGCGCCAGCGGCTTCTGGATCTGTATTGGGAACTTCAGGCCTATCCCGAAGTCCCGACCATGCTAAAGGCGCTAAGGGCTGGCGGGCTGCAAACCGCAATCCTTTCCAACGGATCGCCCCCGATGCTGGATGGCGCGGTACAATCGGCAGGTATTGGCGACGTGCTGGGCGACGTGCTGTCAGTAGAAACAGTTGGCGTCTTCAAACCCCATTCAAAGGTTTACGATCTTGTTCAAGACAGGTTCGGATGTGCCCGTGACGAGGTTCTGTTTGTCAGCTCAAATGGCTGGGACGCCGCAGGCGCCAGCGGGTACGGCTTTGACACCGTTTGGGTGAACCGCGCAGGCGAACCCATGGACAGACTGCCGTGGAAACCCGCGCATGTGCTGCAGGACCTGACCTCCATCCCCGCATTGGCAGGGCTTTGATGTCATACTTTACGACCTCGGACGGTCTGCGCATTCATTATACAGACACCGGGTCCGGGCAGCCGCTTTTGTGCCTTGCCGGATTGACGCGGTGCAGCGGCGACTTTGTCTTTCTGACCCCTCGTCTCAGTGGCATCCGCATGATCACAATGGATTACCGGGGACGTGGCAAGTCCGATTATGACCCTGATTTCAGCAACTACAACGTGGTTCGCGAATCCCAGGACGCAATTGAACTGCTGGATCATCTGGGTCTGGAACAGGCAACCATCCTTGGCACGTCGCGCGGCGGTCTGATCGCCATGGTGCTGGCATCCAGCAGCGCTGATCGGCTATCGGGCGTGATACTGAACGACGTGGGCCCGGTCGTCGAACCCGCCGGGATTGCGCGGATCATGGATTATCTTGGCAGAAAACCGGTATCCAAAACCCATGAACAGGCCGCACGCGCGTTGAAAGAGGCGATGGAGCCGCATTTCCCCGGCGTACCGATCGACATCTGGCGAAAGCAGGCCGAAATCCAGTTTACACAAACTGCCGAAGGTCTGGACCTTCGCTATGACGCCGCATTGCGCGACGCCTTGCTGAAACAGGCCGCATCCGGGCCGCCACCGGATTTATGGGCTTTGTTTCAGGCTCTTGGCTCTATTCCGACCGGTGTCATTCGGGGAGCGAATTCCGATATTCTGGGCGCAGATACATTGTCGGAAATGCATCGCCACCACCCCGGCCTGATCTCGGTCAGCGTTCCTGATCGCGGCCATGTTCCATTTTTGGACGAGCCGCAATCTCTTGAAATCATAAACAAAATACTGGAAGCCGCATGAGTAACCTTGAAATGATCGAAGCGGCGGCAAAGCGGCTGAAAGGTCACGTTCGACATACACCGATCCTGACCTCGCCTTTTCTGGATGACATTGCCGGGCGACGCGTTCTGTTGAAACCTGAATGCCTGCAACACACCGGCAGCTTCAAGTTCCGCGGCGCATGGTCCGCCATTTCTGCACTTGATGAGGACACACGCAAACGCGGCGTAATCGCGTATTCTTCGGGCAATCATGCGCAGGGCGTCGCAATGGCCGCGACAAAGCATGGCATCGCATCCGTTATTGTCATGCCGTCAGACGCGCCGCAGCTGAAAATCGACAACACGGCCGCATTAGGTGCCGAGGTTGTTTTGTATGACCGGGCAAACGAAAGCCGCGAAAAGATCGGCGAATCTCTGGCAGCCGAGCGTGGTCTGACATTGATCCGGCCCTATGATGAACCGCAGGTCATCGCCGGTCAGGGGACAACCGGTCTGGAAATTGCCACGCAGGCGGCGGAACTGGGCGTAACCAAAGCGGACGTTCTTGTGTGCTGTGGCGGCGGCGGGTTGACCTCGGGAATTGCGCTGGCGTTGGAAGGTCACGCGCCGGGTTTGCGCGCGCGCCCGTGCGAACCGGAAGGTTTTGATGACGTCAAACGCTCTTTGGAAACGGGCCGTATCCAGAACAACGACGCGGCATCAGGAAACATTTGCGATGCGATCCTGACGCCGCAACCGGGCGACATGACATTCCCGATCCTAAGCCGTCTGTGCGGGCCGGGTCTGGCCATCAGCGAAGACGAAGCCCTGCGCGCCATGGCCCTTGCCTTTCTGCGCCTGAAAATCGTGTTGGAACCCGGCGGTGCCGCATCCCTTGCCTCGGCCCTGTTCCGAAAAGATGAAATCGAAGGCGACGCAGTTATCGTGGTGGCATCCGGCGGAAACGTCGATCCGCAGGTTTTTCACAAAGCCCTTGATAGCCTGACCTGATACAGAAGAAGCAAAGGAGCCGCAGAATGCAGGGAAAGCAAACATGCAAATAGTGGATTTAGGGGACGTTCAGCTTCACTACAGGGTCGATGGCGATCCAGACGGTGCGCCCATAGTCTTTGCAAATTCGCTGGGAACCGATCTGCGCCTTTGGGATCAGATACTGCCACATCTGCCCAAGGGGTTACGGATCATTCGATATGACAAACGGGGGCATGGCCTGTCTTCATTGCCGCCCGCCCCCTATGCAATGGGTGCGCTGGTGCGCGATGCCGAAGGCTTGCTGGATCACCTTGCGGTTCGCGATTGCGTGTTTGTTGGCCTGTCCATTGGCGGCATGATTGCGCAGGGACTAGCGGTAAAGCGAATGGATCAGATCAGAGCGCTGGTTTTGTCCAACACGGGCGCAAAGATCGGAACCAAGGAACTTTGGCAGGACCGGATAACGGCAATCCGCGCTGGCGGAATTGAATCATTGGCTGACCCGGTCATGGAGCGTTGGTTTTCCAAATCTTTCCGCGCAACGCCAGAGCTGGCGCTGTGGCGCAACATGCTGGTCCGTCAACCGGACGAAGGCTATGTCGGGTGTTCGGCCGCGATTTCCGGCACCGATTTCTACACACCCACCAGCGGCCTGCGACTGCCGACGCTGGGAATAGCAGGCAGCGAAGACGGCGCAACGCCACCGGATCTTTTGCGGGAAACCGTCGACCTGATCCCGGGTTCGCGATTTGAACTGATCCGAAAGGCCGGTCACCTTCCCTGCGTTGAACAACCCAAGGAATACGCGGCGATACTGACCCGTTTTCTGCAAGAAGTCGGGCACATCTAAAGGAGAACTTGTTTTGGCGGATTTCTTGTTGGTTCACGGCTCATGTCACGGCGCATGGTGCTGGCGTGACCTGATACCCGAATTGTCCGCCATGGGTCAAACCGCGCGCGCAATCGACTTGCCCAGCCACGGGGCAGACACAACACCGATTGCAGATGTTACCATGGAAAACTGCCGTGATGCGATACTGTCGGCAACGACGCCGCAGACGATTGTCCTTGGTCATTCATGGGGCGGCTTCCCGGTCAGCGCCGCAGCCGAAGCAGCGCCAGACGCGATGCGGGCCGTGATCTATCTGTCCGCCTATGTTCCGCGCTCTGGCCTGTCCATGATTGAAATGCGTAAGCGGGCACCGCGGCAACTGCTTCTGGATGCGGTCGAAAAATCTGCCGACGGGCTGTCCTATACCGCGCGACCGGACAAAGTGCGGGATATTTTCTATCATGATTGCTCGCCCGAGGATTTAGAGTATGCAATCGCAAACTTGTGCCCACAGGCCATCCTCCCGCAGGACACCCCGGTCACGCTGACCGAACGATTTGATCGCGTGCCCAAGGGATATATCCGTTCACTGGATGACCGGGCCGTTCCGACAGAGTATCAGCAAGAAATGAGCAAGGTCGCCGCTGCAAACATGCGCCACACAATCGACAGTTCCCATTCGGCGTTCTTTTCGCATCCGCGCGAACTCGCTGAAATCATTACCCGGATTGAGGAGAAGATTTGATGGTGGGATCGGTATTCGACAGCCCCCTCTTTTCACATCTGTTTCCAACCGGAGAGGTTGGGCGCCTGTTCACCGACAGCGCAGAACTGCGGGCCATGCTGCTGGTCGAGGGTATGCTTGCAAAGGCACAGGGCGATCTGGGTGTCATCCCGCAGGACAGTGCGCAGGCCATCACCCGCGCCGCGATGGAAGTTCAGCTTGACCCCGGCGCCTTGTCTCAGGCCACAGGTCAGAACGGTGTCAGTGTGCCCGCGCTGGTCGCGGCCTTCCGGTCAGAGATGCAGGCACCGGAACATGCGGCCTTTGTGCACTGGGGCGCGACATCGCAAGATATCATCGACACTGGTCTGATGCTGCGAATGCGGCAATCGCTCGGCCTGATCGAAGCTGACCTGAAACTGGTCCTGAACTCTCTTGCAACTATGGCGACGACCCATGCCACGCTTGCAATGGCCGCACGCACCTATGGTCAACACGCAACCCTAACCAGTTTCGGCGCAGTTGCGGCAAATTGGGGCGCTCCACTGCTGGCGCTTTGTGACGAATTGCCGGAATTGCGGCAAAATTGTCTGCTGGTCTCCTTGTCCGGTGCCGCCGGAACATCCAATGCGCTTGGACCATCAGCACCCGAAACCCGCAGGGCGCTTGCCGAGTTGCTGAACCTGAATGACCCTGAACGCAGCTGGCATACAGACAGAACACCGATCCTGCGCCTGTGTGACTGGTTCACCCGTTTGACACTGGCACTTGGGAAATTGGGCGAAGACCTGATCGAACTTACCCAGACCGGTATACAAGAGGTTTCGATCGGCGGTGGCTCGTCTTCGACGATGCCACAGAAACAGAACCCAGTAACACCTTCGGTTCTGGTTGCGGTGTCACGGCAGCAAACCGGATTGATGGGCGTTCTGCAAAATGCCGCTGTTCACCGCCACCAACGCGACGGTGCTGCGTGGTTTACCGAATGGATGTGTTTGCCACAGATTGTACTTGGCGCAGCGGCGTCGGCGCATGTTGCCGTTCAACTGGTCCCGGCCATCCAACCAGATGCAAAGGCAATGGAATCCTCATTGTCATCGGGTTTGGGGCTTATCCATGCCGAGGCGCTTAGCTTTGCCCTGTCTCAACACATGCCACGCCCCGAAGCGCAGGCCGCGACCAAGTCCATGTGTCAGGAAGCGGGCAAAACCGGACACCCGCTGAAGGACATCGTGACCCGGGAATGGCCACAGCTTGACCTTACCCGGATTTTCGACGCACAACACCAACTTGGGCAAGCCCCTGCCGAAGCACAAGCCTTTGCCAAGCGGGTCAGGGAACGCCTGTCCGACACGTAGCACACGCTTACAATTACAGCAGTGGACCAGCGGATTGGGTCTGCATCACAGTTTTCAGATACGGATTTCATGCGCCTTCCATTTTTGTTTGTTCTGGGTACGGTCACGATCGACGCAATGGGTATCGGTCTGGTCCTGCCCATCATGCCACAGCTCATTGTCGAGGTTGAGGGCGGCACTCTGGCAGATGCCGCTATATGGGGTGGTGTCCTTAGCACCGCCTTTGCAGCGATGCAGTTCCTGTTTGGCCCGGTTCTGGGAAACCTGTCAGACGCTTACGGGCGCCGACCTGTTCTGCTGGTGTCATTGTTTGTCATGGCATTGGATTACATCGTCATGGCTGTAGTCGGCAGTATCTGGTTGTTGCTGGCCGGGCGTATTGTCGGGGGCATAGCCGCCGCAACTCATTCAACTGCCGCAGCCTTCATGGCCGACGTATCTAAACCACACGAAAAAGCCGCCAATTTTGGCCTGATCGGGGCCGCGTTCGGGATTGGATTCATACTGGGGCCAATGATGGGCGGATTGCTGGGCGAATACGGCACCCGCGCACCATTCTGGGCAGCCGCCGCTCTTTCTGCGTTGAACCTTTGTGTTGGTTTCTGGGTCATGCCCGAAACCGTGACCGATGCGATCCGGCGACCGTTTCAATGGAGGCGCGCCAATCTGCTCGGCTCGATCAAGGCCGTCTCGAACCTGCCCGGCATCAAGCCGCTGCTGTGGGTTTATTTCCTCTATTCCGTTTCCATCTACGTCTACCCGGCAATCTGGTCGTACTTCACGCAGGAACGCTTTGGCTGGTCGCCCCAGATCGTTGGCTTTTCTCTTGGCGTCTACGGTTTGGGTATGGTCGCTGTTCAGGGCGTGTTGATCCGCCCGGCAATTCGTTATCTTGGCGAACGGGCCACGATCCTGTGGGGGCTGGTGTTCGAACTTGTCAGCTTTGCGGTACTGGCATTTCTGACAAGCGGCCTCATCGCATTATTGCTGATTCCCCTGACCGCGCTGGGCGCGGTTATTACCCCGGCGCTGCAGGCAATGATGTCCCGGTCTGTCCCGGATTCCCAGCAAGGTGAACTGCAGGGCGTGCTGGCCGCCCTTCACGCCTTGTCCATGGTGATCTCTCCATTGGCCATGACATACGTGTTCGCACTTTTTGCGCAGCCGGACACCGCGTATTACCTGCCCGGCGCGCCGTTCCTGCTGGCATTGGTGTTGATGCTGATTGGCGGCACACTGTTTTTACGAACCCGGCCCGTCGTAGAGTAACAACGACATTTCTTTGCCGGTTTCGGCCTTGCAGGTCGGATCGCTTCGGGCCACCGTGGGCCGAAATCAGTTGGGGACGTCATGCAAAACATCAAAGCGGCGGTTTGCCGGGAATTCAACAAGCCCTTGGTCATCGAAGATGTGCAGATCGCACCACCCGGAATGGGCGAAGTCGAAGTGACCCTTGATGCTGTGGCCATCTGCCACTCGGATATCACGTATGCCACCGGGGCATGGGGCGGGTTTCTGCCTGCTGTTTACGGGCACGAGGCCGCTGGCATAATCACGGCCGTTGGTGATGCCGCAGGTGATTTTCAAATCGGCGACCCGGTGGTCGCAACACTGATCCGCGCCTGTGGTTCCTGCCCGTCCTGCGCTGGTGGCAAACCCACGATCTGCGAAACGCCCTATGACACCGTGAACGGCCCATTGCGCACCGCCGATGGTGGGCCGCTGGAACAGGCCATGGCCTGCGGTGCCTTCGCGGAAAAGGTTGTGGTCAGCCACCGCCAGATCGTCAGGATTCCCGACACCATGCCCAAGGACGTGGCCAGCCTGCTGTCCTGCGGTGTTATCACCGGTGTAGGTGCCGCCGTGAACGCAGCTGGTCTGCGACCCGGTCAGGATGTTGTGGTGATCGGCGCTGGCGGCGTCGGCTTGAACGCCATTCAGGGTGCGCGCATCGCCGGTGCCCGCCGGATCGTCGCCGTCGACATGACCGAGGAAAAGCTGGACATCGCCATGGAATTCGGCGCAACCCACGGGGTTCTGGCAACGCTCAAATCACCTTGGAAAGCTGCGTACAAGGCGTTGGGCGGGCGCGGCGCCGACGCAGTCCTGATTACCGTAGGCGCCATACCTGCCTATGATCAGGCACCGCGTTACTTGGGTCGCGGCGGCAAAGCCATCATGATTGGCATGCCGCATTCGGGCGCTCAGGCCAACTATGAGCCGGTCATAATGGCGGCAATCGGTCAGGGGATCATCGGCTCGAAAATGGGCGATGTAGTTATTCAGCGTGACATACCGTGGATGATTGATCTGTACGAACAGGGCCGCCTGAAACTGGACGAACTGATTTCGGGCCGCTGGTCTCTGGACCAGATCAACGAGGCAATCGAAGACACTAAGACCGGCAGCGCCAAGCGCAACGTCATCATATTTGACCGGGATGGTTCGGCTGGCTAACGCCATGCTCAGGGAGAGAACGCAATGAAACTGCAAGATCTGGACGTGATTGTCACCGCACCTCCGGCACCCGGCTGGGGCGGGCGGTACTGGATTTTGGTCAAGGTCACGACAGACACCGGCATAACCGGCTGGGGCGAATGTTATGCCTCTTCTGTCGGCCCTCAGGCCATGACCCATGTAATCCGGGATGTGTTCGAACGGCACATGCAGGGCGAAAACCCGGAGAACATCGAACTGATGTTCCGCCGCGTGTATTCCAGCGGTTTCACGCAGCGGCCCGACCTGACCGTAATGGGGGCGTTTTCAGGTCTGGAAATCGCGTGCTGGGATATTCTGGGCAAAGACCGCGACAGACCGGTTCACGCGTTGATCGGTGGCCGGATGAACGAACGCATCCGGGCCTATACCTATCTCTATCCCCTGCCCCAACATAATTTGTCGGACTTCTGGACCTCGCCTGATCAGGCAGGCGAATGCGCCGCTGAAATGGTCCGGCGGGGATACACCGCCGTCAAGTTTGATCCGGCTGGCCCTTATACCATCCGTGGCGGCCATATGCCTGCAATGACCGACATCTCCATGTCCGTTGCCTTCTGCAAGGCGATCCGCGAGGCCGTAGGGGACAAGGCTGACTTGCTGTTCGGCACTCATGGGCAATTCAACACTGCCGGTGCAATAAGACTGGGTCAGGCGTTAGAGCCATACTCGCCCCTGTGGTTCGAAGAACCCACGCCTCCGGACATGATCCAGGATATGGCCCGCGTTGCCCGAAATGTGCGCATCCCCGTGGCAACCGGTGAACGCATGACGACCAAGGCAGAATTCGGCGCGGTCCTGCGCGCGGGTGCCGCAGAAATCCTGCAACCCGCGCTTGGGCGCGCAGGCGGCATATGGGAAATGAAAAAAGTCGCGGCCATGGCCGAGGTGTTCAACGCGCAATTAGCGCCACACCTGTACGCCGGTCCGATCGAATGGGCGGCAAACATCCACCTGGCGGCATCGATCCCAAATATCCTGTTGCTGGAATCCATCGAAACGCCCTTCCACGATCAGTTGATCAAGGGAACAATCCGGGTCGAGGACGGCTTTGTAACGCCACCATCTGCACCCGGTCTGGGCATAGACGTGGACGAGGAACTGGCCCGTGCAAACCCCTATTCCGGCGATGGCCTGCACCTGCAGATGCAAGAAGAGCCCTGCGATTACCAACACGGCAACGCCTTTCAGGGCGGTGCCCCCGCAACAGAGGGGTGACAAGCCTGCTTATGTTGGGGCATATTGCCCCAATTCTGAGTTGCAGGACGTAAGTACGTGACCATTCAAGAGAACGTTTCTAGTGCCCTATCGCCGGAAACCCCGACGGATATGCAGCAAAGCGCCACACAGGCAGCTGCCTTTCTCAAGACGCTGGCGCACGAAGGTCGCCTGATGATCCTGTGCCATTTGGGCGCTGGTGAAAAATCTGTGGGTGAATTGGAAAGCCTGCTGGAAATGCGTCAGGCCGCTGTCAGCCAGATGCTCGCCCGACTGCGCGAAGAAGGCATCGTTACAACGCGCCGCGACGGCAAGACGATTTATTATTCCCTCAAAGACACCAACACCGCGCAGATGATCGAGCTGCTTTACAGCCTGTTCTGCAAACCTGGCGGTTAACGGGCGTCAGCTCGACACGTATCCGGCGACAACCTGCAACAGTTTGAACGCGGTCGCGGCGTCGTTTTCGACAACGGCCAGAAATTCTTCTTCGCCGATGCGCAGACAGGTCAGATCGGTCTCGGCCACCATGCTCAGTGCACGCGGCTCTTTGCGGATCAGACCCAGTTCACCGACAAGCGTTCCCGCACCGACGCGCGTGATCAACTGATCCTCGGCATCTTTCTGGGGCAGGTACAGCCCCGCTTCGCCATCAATGATCATATATGCGCCGTCTTTCGGCTGATCGTCCTTCAGGAAAACAACCTCGCCTGCCTTGGCTTCGTACCAGCGCGCACCAAATGCCAGCAGGCGCAACTGTTTACGGTCCAGTTCGGAAAACAGCGGCGTTTGTTCCAACGCCCGCAACTTTCGCACTAGGTCAGCCGAGGCAGCCCCATCCTCTTCGATTTCCATCGGCCCCTCCTCTGACACAACTCTGCCCTGTCGAACCTCGATGTGCAAATCAAATGCATCGGGGCTCTCGAACTGATCGTTCAGATAAATAACCGTCGTGTCGGGCAGCAGATTCCGCAGGTTTTTGTAAACCGCGACTTGCGTTGCCATGTCATAGCTGGCCAGCGCATTCTCCAGAATCAGGATATTCGGCTTCTTGATTGTCGCGCGAGTGAATGCCAGGGGTTCGGCAAAAACCGCAGGCAGGTTCTGTCCGCCCAACGCAACCGGAACATCATAAATCAGCTCGACCACCATCGGACGCGCACCGCTTTTGGCCAGAACCTCCACGATCACCTTGCGCACCTCGTCCGAGCGCGCGCCCCCGACCTGGCTGACCTTTCCGAACAGCGCATTTTCCATCACCGTCAGACCCGGCGCGAATTTTTCGGGGTCCAGCGGAACAAAAACGTCCTGCAACCGCTCTAGCAACTTACCGGAATGGCTGTGCCGTAACTCCAGTATCCGGCTCATCAGCTCCTCAGAAAAGGCCGGGCCGATCTGTTCGGCGGAAATCACAAAGGGCACCGCCAACAGATTGGCAAGCTGCGCATCGTCCAGACCTGCAGCCCCCTCCTTGCGGGTGCGTTCAACCAGTTCCACCGCCGCTTCATAAGTTTTGGCGTCCAGTCCCAGTTTGCGGAACAAGGGGTGATCGGTGCCGTCCAGACCAAAAATCTGACGCAACATATCGATCACATCACGCGTCAGCTGAACCAAGGTTTCGTCCAGACCCAACTCTCGCAACTGACCCAGAAAAACCCTTTGTTCGGCCAACAGCTCTTGCGTGACCGGCACCCGCGGCGTTGCGAACAACAGGTTTTCCGCAACCGGTAGCGCCGGGTTATAACTGTCGCGGTCAAATACCAGCGCCTGATTTTCAAGCCCCGCGTCCCGTATCGCCTGCTGCACCTGCGGACGAATTTCAATCAGCTTTTCTGCAAGTTCTGCATGCGTTTCGGGATTAAATACCTGATCGGCCCCGCGACGGAACAACGTGGCCCCCGAACCCATCCCGTCAATCAGCCTCAGCCACCATTCCCGCAGGTTGTCCGCGCTTTCCAGTCCGGCCAGCGTCGGATCCAGCCATTCCGCGTTGAAAGGATCAGAGCTGTTGCCGGCATTCAGCCCCTCTTGAAACGCCCGGTCATCAGGAGTTTCCGAAATCGGCTTATACCGCATGGGCATCATAACGTTGTCGCCCAGCGTGCCCTGAAACATGACGGGGCGCGAAGTCGCGTAACCAATGCATGCCGCAATGACCCCCTGATGCAATTGCGACAGGTCCTTTTCATTTATCAATACCTTGCCGGAACTTGGCAGAACCTCTCGGGTCAGCAATTGACCCAACGCACGCCTGTCTTCTTCGCTGGGCGCCGAGATACCGATCATTTTTCCGCCGGGCAGCGTAACATCAAGATCGTCCAGAACATGATTTCCGTCGATATCCCGTACGGAAACACCATCCAGAACTATATCGCCGTCCAGTTTCGTGCGCTCTTCCGGCTCACCCTCGAACAGGTTTTCGTCCAAAATTCCATCCGGGGCAAAGCGTTCGACAACGACATCCCAACGCAGCGACATATCCTGCGTCTGGTTGTAATAAGTCAGCAGTTCCTTCCACGGCGAGCTCAGATCCTTGTAGGCCGCCAATGCCGCAACCAAGGCACCCAAAGACACCGACCCCTGCAACACCAGCAAACCGCCAATCATGTAGAACATGAACGGCGTCAGTTGCGAAATGAAGTTATTGATAAACTTCATAAAGAACTTCTTCTGGTAGATCTCGAAACGGATACCGAACAGCCGCCCCAACTGGTCCGAAACCATCGCCCGGCGATAACGCCACCCACCATTGCCGCGCAATGTCGATGCACCCGCCGCGTTTTCACCAATCTGTGCCGCCAATACACGCACTTCCTGAATGCGTTTCTTGTTCAGCAGGTTGATCTGCCGCTGCAGCCTGGGGATCAGCCACGCCTGCAATGGGATTAGCGACACAGCTGCCAGACCAAACCAGAAACTTTGCAAGAACAGGAACGAAAGAATGGTCAGCATCTGTCCCGCCTGCAGCACCGGCTGGCTGATCGCATCACCCATCAGACCGCCCATCGGTTCGCTTTCAGCGGTCACCATGGAAACCAACTCGCCCTGACTGACCCTTTCAAAATAGGGCTGCGGGAACCGCAGGATCCGGCTGATCAACTGATAACGCAGCCGGCGCAGCATACGCTCGCTCAGGACACCTTTCATCGTGTTGATGCGCATCTTCATCAAACCATGCGCAAGAACCGCCAGCAGAAAGCCAAAGCACAGAATGATCAGAAAGGTCATTTGGTCAAAGGTGAACCCCAACACGTCTACCGTTGGCGTGGCAGAGCCGATGGCGTCATTGATGATACGTTTGGGCAGTTCCAGCGTCAGGTACAACAGCGGGAACAGCGTCGTGGTCACCGCAAGCAGAATCAACTGATCGCGTTTGGAGTACTTCCAAATGAACCGGAATAATGTGCGTTCTATGGAATCTGTCCCTGATTTTGATGCACCGAGAAGCCTCGGAGTTTACCATGTTTTTTAGAAGAATGAATCTATCGCAATCATGTCAAGCGACGCAAACAGTTTCCATTATGCGCACTTATACGCTGTGTTCGAACAAGTTCATTTGCGAAATCCGAATTAAATCCCTAATCTTAAAGTTGAGGGAGATATTGGGAGGACGCATTTGCCTGCTACGATTGGCACGGTGTTGTTATTGCTCTGTCTATTGCAGATCAAACACATGTTCGCCGACTATTACTTGCAGACACCCAAGATGCTTTCGGGACGGGGTGAATACCTTCATTGGGGCCGCGCACAGCATGCCGCCGTACATGCCATTGGTTCGGTGCTGATTTTTCTATTGTTCCAGGCACCGCTGAGTTTCATCCTGATCATTGCCGCTCTGGAATGGATCGTTCACTTCAATATTGATTTCGCCAAGGCCAGCTATTCGGACAAAAAACAGCTGCAACCGTCACAGGCCGCGTTCTGGCGCGCCACCGGGCTTGACCAGTGTTTGCACAACCTGACCTATGTCGCGATGGCGTGGGCCTGGGTTAAATTCGTGGCCTAGCAGTGATTTAGGCCTCTACCGGATGATCGCGCTTGATCGTCCGCAACACCACATTGGTCTGGGCGCTGGCGACTGCCGACAGGCGGAACAGGAACTCTTCCAGAAAAGTGTTATACGCCGCCAGATCCTTGCACATGACGCGCAAATGATAATCTGACTGCCCCGTTGTGGCGTAACATTCCTGCACTTCGGCGCAGCGATCTATGGCCCGGATAAACTCGACGATCTTTTCCGGGTCATGTCGTGTAAGATGAACATGAACAATTGCTTCGAAATTCTGCCCCATGGCCGACGGGTTCAATACGATCCCGTACCGTTCAATGACCCCGGCCTTTTCCAACGCGCGTACGCGTCGCCACAAGGCAGACGCAGACATGCCAACGGCATAAGCAAGATCGACATTCGAGATTCGACTGTCCTGCTGCAATTTTTTGAGAATGAGCCGATCGCGTCTGTCAAGTTCGATCATTTTGAAATGGCCTTTCAAATTAACGACGGTTTTTGAACACGTATTTCAGAATCATAGGTCCATTTCGTCAAGTTCGGCACCAAATTTCAAGGACAACGGTCTAAAATTTCCCAGATTTTACATTTTTCGATTGGAACGCCGTGATGAGCCGCCATGAAACCGCTCTGCCAATGTATCAACTTGAGGATCGTTATAACCTGAATTCCGGCCGGGTGTTTCTGACCGGAACGCAGGCGCTGGCACGAATAATGCTGGATCAGGCCCGTCGGGATCAGGCGGCTGGGCTGAACACCGCCGGTTTTGTATCTGGCTATCGCGGCTCACCCTTGGGCGGTCTGGATCTGGAACTTTGGCGTGCGCGCGACAAAATGCAGGCAAACCGCATCACCTTTATGCCTGCCGTAAACGAAGACCTTGGGGCCACGGCGGTTCTGGGCGCGCAACAGGCCACCCTTGATCCTCATTGCGAGGCCGAGGGCATATTCTCGATGTGGTACGGCAAAGGCCCGGGCGTGGATCGTTCGGGGGATGCGTTAAAACACGGCAACGCCTATGGCTCGGCCCCCATGGGTGGTGTTCTGGTCGTGGCCGGTGACGATCATGGCTGCGTCAGCTCATCAATGCCGCATCAGTCTGACGTGGCATTCATGGCGTGGTTCATGCCGACGCTCAATCCGGCATCAGTCGAAGAATACCTTGAATTTGGCGAATACGGTTTCGCCCTGTCGCGCTTCTCTGGCACATGGGTCGGATTCAAGGCTGTCTCGGAAACCGTCGAAAGCGCCCGTTCGGTTGATCTCAGACCGGACCGGGAATTCCTGCTGCCTGAAATCGACATCCCTGCAAACGGGTTGCACGTCCGCGCAGCCGATCTGCCCTCGCCCGAAATTGAAACGCGCATTCAGCACAAGCTGCGCGCCGTGCGTGCCTTTGCCGAGGCCAACCCGATAGACAGGCGCATCTATGATATCGACAAGGCAACATTCGGCTTTGTAACCACGGGCAAAGGTCACCTGGACCTGATGGAGGCGCTGCGCCTGCTGGGTCTGGACGAATCCGCCTGCCGCCAGCTGGGTATCGACATCTACAAGGTCGGCATGGTCTGGCCCCTGGCCCGCCGAAATGCGCTGAGGTTCGTCAGGGGCAAATCCGAGGTTCTGGTCGTCGAAGAAAAGCGCGGCATTATCGAAAGCCAGTTCAAGGAATATTTCTATGACTGGCCCGGCGACAAGCCGCACAAGATGGTGGGCAAATACGACAGCCACGGCGAACCGCTGATCCCTTGGACAGGCGAGCTGAGCCCCCTGATGCTGGTTCCCATCGTAGCCGACCGGCTGCACTCGTTTTTCCCCGAAGAAAACCTGCCAGCAAAGGCAAAGGCGCTGACAGACACGCCGCCACAACTGATCAACGTCACGGGCGCAACCCGCACGCCCTATTTCTGTTCAGGCTGCCCGCACAACACCTCGACCAAAGTTCCAGAAGGATCGACAGCCGCCAGCGGTATCGGCTGTCATGTCATGGCCTCGTGGATGGATCGTCAGACCGTGGGCTACGCCCAGATGGGCGGCGAAGGTGTGCCGCATGTGGTGGCGTCCCGGTTCAATGGCGGAAAGCACATCTTTCAGAACTTAGGCGAGGGTACGTGGTATCATTCCGGCTCGCTGGCGATCCGGCAGGCCGTCGCGGCAGGCACCAACATCACCTACAAGATCCTTTACAATGACGCGGTCGCGATGACAGGCGGCCAACCGGTGGACGGACCGATCAGCGTGGCCGGAATCGCCCAGACCTGCCGGGCCGAAGGCGTGGAACGAATTGCCATCGTCTCGGACGACATCGCAAAGTTTCATCACGCCGATTTCCCCGCACAAACCACATTCCATGACCGCGCCCAAATGGACGCCTTGCAGCGCGAGATGCGCGAGATTACCGGCGTCACGGTTCTGATCTATGAACAGACCTGCGCCACCGAAAAGCGCCGCCGCCGCAAGCGCGGCACGATGGAAGACCCCAACAAGTTCGTCTGGATCAACGATCTTGTCTGCGAAGGCTGCGGCGACTGCTCTGTCGCGTCCAACTGCCTGAGTGTCGAGCCACGCGAAACACCGCTGGGCCGCAAGCGCAAGATCAACCTCAGCTCCTGTAACAAGGATTTTTCCTGCCTGAATGGGTTCTGCCCCAGCTTTGTAACGGTCGAAGGCGCAACGCGCCGGAAAAAACAAGTCGACCTGAATCTGGCAGATATGGAAACCGGCCTGCCCGATCCGAAATTACTACTCCTTGATGACCCATTCGATCTGTTGGTTACGGGTGTCGGCGGGACTGGCGTTGTGACAGTCGGCGCCCTGATAACCATGGCCGCGCATCTCGAAGGCCGGGGAGCGTCGGTTCTGGATTTCACCGGTTTTGCGCAAAAATTCGGAACCGTCCTCAGCTATATTCGATTGGGCACATCCCCCGACGCTCTCAATCAGGTGCGCATCGATCAGGGAACGGCGGATGCCGTCATAGGATGTGATATCGTCGTCAGTTCCGCGCCAAAGGCGTCAACCCACTATCGTAAAGGCACCCAAGTTGTGCTGAACCGGGCCGAAATGCCAACCGGCGATCTGGTGCTGCGCCGCGACGCCCAACTGAACGTTGACGCTCGCGAACAGGCAATCTCGGCCGTTGTCGGCGCAGAAAATGTCCACGGTTTCGATGCAAATGCAATTGCCGAAGAACTGCTTGGCGACACGGTTTTCGCAAATGTCATCATGCTGGGCCATGCGTGGCAGTTGGGGCTTGTCCCCGTATCGCACAGCGCCTTGGGTCAGGCCATTTTGCTGAACGGTGTAGCCATTGATAAGAACCGGCTAGCCTTTGCTATCGGGCGTTGCATGGCTGCTGATCCACAGCGATTAACGGAATACTCGGAACCGACGCACCAGACAGAAACACTGGACCAGATGATCGCGCGCCGCGCTGCGTTTCTGGTGGATTATCAGGATGCCGCCTATTCGGGACGCTACACCAGCCGCATTGAACAGATTCGAGCCGCCTTGCCCCAAGCATCCGACGACGTAATCCGCAGCGTCGCCCGAAACCTGTTCCGCTTCATGTCCAGCAAGGATGAGTTCGAGGTCGCGCGCCTGATGACCGCTGATGCGTTTTCCAGCGAATTGGAACAACAGTTCGAGGGCGACTACAAAACACGGTACCACATGGCTCCACCCCTGCTGAGCTGGCGCAAGGATGGCAGCGGACGCCCCGCCAAACGCGCCTTTGGTCCGTGGCTTCGCCCGGTTCTGGGTGCAATGAGCCGCGCAAAGCGCTTGCGCCACACACCTTTCAACCCCTTTGGCTATCACGCCGAAGCGCGTCTGCATCGCGATATCCTGACATGGTACGAAACCTTGCTTGATCAGATGCAGATCAACTTTGCATCGCGGACTGAGGCTGAGTGGCTGGAAACCCTGTCCTTTGCAGACGAGGTTCGCGGCTATGGCCCCGTCCGCGAGGATAGTTTTGATAAAGCCCGAGAGGCGGTCGGTCAGACCGCCTAACCCAGCACCGAAAAGCTGCTTTCCGAATTGATCGGGCGTTTGCGCGAATAAAACCCGACGTCGATAGACCGCTCGATATAAGGCAGGTCAAACGTCAGCGGTTGGGTGTCGTGATCCGCGCCACCTTCGCAGTATCCGATCAGCGCCGCCATCATCTTGCCCGCAATCGGCGCGTTCTTGTATTGGTTGCCGCTGGTTCCGCAGGCCATGTAAAATCCCGGCAGGCTGGATTTGTCATAGATCGGAATCCAATCCGTCGACGCGTCGTACAGGTCCACGACGCCGCGTGTTTTCGACGGAATACCCAGACTTGGAACGCGCTGCGCGTACCGCATCGCCTGCGTTGTCCACTGATCAGTGAAATCGTGGTTATAGTTCTGATCGTCTTCGCACCACTGATGCGGGTCGCATTCCGGGTCTTCGGAGCCGACAAGGATGTGATTGCCATGTTCCGGGCGGCAATAGCACGCGATGTCGCTGTCAGATACGATGGTACCCTGATTTTCAAAATCAAACCCTTCGGGCGCGGGGACGTGCACGACCTCTTGGCGCAGGGGCCGTGTCTGGATTGTCATGTCGTCCAGCACGCCGGCCAAGCCATTAATGATTGCCGATCCCGGCCCTGCCACGTTGACAACGACGCTTGCGTGAATGTCTTCGCCAGATGTCAGCCTGACACCCGACACTCGCCCGCCATCCTGCAAAATCTCTGCGACTTCGGCGCTGGTGCGCACCTCGGACCCATGCAGTTTGGCAGCATCCATCAGGTTCTGCGCCGACAGCGCGGGGTCTGTGACATACCCGGCCTGAGGCCAGTAAACAGCACCATTCATGCGCTGACCGTTCGGGTGACCAAATTCCGGGTCATCCATGCGCCGTGCAGGGGCGAAACTGTCCATGGAATAGACTGGCAACCGATCCTGTATCTGGTCCGCCGTCCACTCTTCGAACGGACAATTCAGCTCGGCACTGTACTTCATGTGTTTTTCCAGAAACCCGTTGGCCTCGGTCTTCATGACCAGACACCCGGTTTGTCGGAATTGCGCAATATCCGCATCAGCGGGCAGCCCAAGATGCTCGGCCCAGTCCCGCCAATAATGATACCCCTCCCACGCAAATGCAGTGCCGTCGAATGTCGAATAATGCATCCGAACAATCGCACAGGATCCGGCGGTTGATCCGTGCCCGACCTGCGCGTTCCGGTCCAGCGACAGCGTTTTCCATCCGGCCTTTGCCATTTCAAAAGCCGTGGCCGCCCCGATCACGCCGGTTCCGATTATGATCGCGTCAAACTGGCTCATGCCCTGTTCCCTTCCCAGTAGCGTTGCGCATAGGCGCTGAATTCTTCGATTTCCTCTGGCCGCGGCTCGACACCCGTGAACACGTAAAGATAGTGTGGTACCAGCGCCAGACGAGTTGCCAGCGGCTCGTTCAACTGCGCCAGATCATATCCAATCTGCATGTAATACAGCACCCTTGCCCGTGTTTCCGCCTCGGTGTCGTCAAATCCGTACCGCGTGAACATGGCCCGCAACGCGGCCAACCTCTTGGCGTCTGATTGATCCAGCATTCGACGTACCTTGCCGGAACGACGCGCCCAGTCACGAACCGCAAAATCCAGCGCGGTATCGAACAGAGCCGTGTTTACCACGCAGCGATGCACGTTGCAGACCGCCGCGGTTATCGTCTTGGCCGATGCCTCGGCCTGTGAAATCAGTGCCGCCGTGTTGGTGGCCTGCCAACGCGCAAGCAAGGCGTCCAACAATTCCTGCCGCGACTTGAAATACCAATAGAACGAGGACCGCGAGACCGCCATACGCTCGGCAAGGTTCAGCACCTTGATCTGCTCAACCCCGTCCGAGATCAGCACATCCATGGCCACGTTCAGCCAGTCGTCACGCGTGACCTTGACGTTACCGACCAATGGTTCGGCTTCGGGGTCGTCTCGGTGCAGGATCGGTTTGTTATTCATTCAACTCTCCGGCGGGGCGCCGCCCTCTGCGGTACGGCGTGCGACGAACTCTTGCATCGCGCCCAACCGGTCGTTGTTCTGTGGCGGCGCTTCACAGTTGTTCAGGACATCCTTCCAAACCTCCGTCGCACGGTGGTTTGCGTCAACAGATCCGCGCTCGGTCCATGTTCCGAAATTGGCATAATCGTGCAGATGGGGCTCGTAGAACGCGGTGTTGTAGCGTTCCATTGTCTGGCTGGTGGCAAAGAAATGACCGCTGGGCTCTACCTCTTGCAGCGCCGTGTCAAATCCGATCTCGGCGCTGCCAGCCTGTGCGCCGGCGCAAAGCTCGGCCACCATGTTCAGAACCTCTGCATCGCAAACCAGCTTTTCAAATGAAACGGTCAGCCCGCCCTCCAGCCATCCCGCCGAGTGAATTATCACCGTGGCGCCTGCCATCAGACACCCCCACAGGCCAAACTGATTTTCGTTTGCCGCCTGCACGTCATTGGCGTTGGATGCGGACCCGGCTGCGGACCGCCAGGGCAGGCCCAGATGACGCGCCAGCTGCCCCGCAGCCAGCGAGGCCTGAAAATGCGAGGGCGTACCAAAGGCGGGTGCGCCCGATTTCATATCCACATTGCTGGTGAACGTGCCATAGCAAACCGGCGCGCCGGGTTTTGCAAGCTGCGTCAGGGTCAGCGCGGCCAGCGCCTCGGCATGAGACAGGGTAATGGCCCCGGCCACCGTAATCGGTGCCATGGCCCCCATCAGGGTAAAGGGTGTAATGATTGACATCTGCCCGTGCCGGGCGAAATCAATAAGCCCCTGCGCCATCGGAATATCCAATGTTCTTGGGCTGTTGGTGTTGATGATCGTGTAACAATGCGCGTTAGCGCGAAACGCATCATCCGACAGGCCACGCGCGGTTGCCATCATTTCAAAGCAATCCATCACTTGTGGCGTCCCGCGCGAAAAGAAAAAGGGAAACTTGTCCGTCAGCTCCATCTGCGCCTGCGTGGTAAAATAGTGCCGCAGATGGGTCGGTACGTCCTGCGGCTCGACCTGGGGCGAGATCATCTGAAACACGTCAAAGTGATGCGTAAGTTTCAGAAAATCCAGATAGTCCTGCCCGGTCGCAGGGCGGCGGCCCCGCTCCAGATCGGTTGCGTTCGGCGCACCTGCACCCGGCTGAAACACAAGGCTGCCCAGCTCCAGCACGAAATCCCGATTGCGCGCGCCTGCGTGACAGGTGATGGATTTTGGGGCCGACGCAACCGCCGCCTCGATCATATCGCGCCCGATAAAGACCATTTGACGGTCTTCATCGACGCGCGCACCTGCCTTTGCAAAGATGCGCCGCGCCTCGGGCAGCAGAACTTTTACCCCAAGCTCTTCGATCGTACGCAGGGCCGTTTCGTGCATGTCCGCGATCTGGTCCGCCGGGAACACCTCCATCAGCGGAAAGGGGTTTTTTAACTGGCGATAATTCACATCCCTCTGCGGGGCTGGCACGGCTTCGGCACCGCGCCCCCGCCTTCGACGTCCACGTCCCGAGGTCTGGGTGGTCATGGTCAACCCCTCATCGCCTTGCCCTGCGGATCGTATGGCGATGGTGCGATCACCCGCGCGGGCCGTTCCACACCAACCACATGCACAGACAACTCGGTTCCCGGTTCAGCCATGTCGCGGTTCACCAGCGCCATCGCCAGCGATTTTCCGGTGTAGTGGCCATATCCACCAGAGGTCACGAACCCGACACGCTCTGCCCCGGCCCAGACCGGCTCGTACCCGCTGGCATCGGCGTCCTGCGCCTCAACTTCCAGCGTGACCTGAACCTGTGCGGGGCCATTGCCGTCACGTTCGGCAACTGCCGCATTCTTGCCAACAAACGCCTTATCCCAGTCGATCCAGCGATCCATCCCGGTCATGCCGGGCGTGTAAAGCTGCGTGAATTCCGCCGACCAGATGCCAAAGCTTTTTTCCAGCCGGGTCGACAGCATGGCGTTGAAACCGCATTCACGGATACCTTCACCGGCACCGGCCTCCAGCAGCATTCGGCGCAGCTTGATATGGTCGCCATAACGACAGTTGATCTCGTACCCTTTTTCACCGGTCACGGACATACGCGCGACGCGGGCACGAACCAACCCGATGTCAAAGTCACCACATCCCATGAATTTCAGACCTGAGATATCCTGTTCCGCCAGCTGCTCGATCACCGCCTGCGATTTCGGCCCGACCAGACCGAACCCGCAATACTCCTCGCCCAGATCGCGAACATCGACCCCTTCGATCATGTGATCGTCGAACCAGCGCATATGCCACGCGCGCAGGTAATAGCTTCCCATGATCCACCAGGTACCGTCGCCCCAGTTCAACACGGTCAGGTCACCCTTGAGCCGCCCGTTTTCACCCAACATTGGTGCAAGCTTTGCCCGACCCGCCGCTGGCAGTTTCGACGCCATTACCTTGTCCAGCCAAACTTGGGCATTCGGGCCGGTCACCTCGTACCGGGAAAACCCCGAAATATCCATCAAACCCACGCCTTCGCGGATCACCTTGCATTCCTCGGCCACGATGTCATGCGCGTTCGACCGCTTCAGCGTTGGCGTTTCCTCGAAACCCTTCGGCGCGAAATACAGCGGCACTTCCAGATCCCAACTAACGCCCCATTTACAACCCGCCTCGGTCATGGCGTCATGTGCCGGTGCCATCTTCAGCGGGCGTCCAGCGGGCAGTTGCTCGTTCGGATAGGTCATCACGAAACGACGCGAATAAAACTGCCCCGTCTTTTCACGAATATACCGCTTGTTCTGGGCAAAGTCGCCATATCGCGCCACATCCATGGGCCAGGCGTCAGCTTCGGGTTCGCCGTGGATCATCCATTCTGCCAGCGTCTTGCCAACACCCCCGCCCTGCAAAAAGCCTGCCATCACAGCACAGGCCGACCAATAGCTGCGTTTGCCTGGCACCGGACCAACCAAGGGGTTGCCATCGGGCGAGAACGTGAACGCGCCGTTTACCCAAGTCTTGATGCCCACGTCCTGTATCGACGGGTACCGCTCAAATCCCAGCGTCAGTTCGTTCTCGATCCGGTCAAGCTGTTCCTGAAACAGTTCCTCGCCATAATTCCACGGTGCGCCGTCCATGGCCCAATGTTCATGGTCAACCTCGTAAATACCGATCAGGACACCTTTCTGGTCCTGCCGCATATATGTGAAACCTTCCAGATCGACGGTCATCGGCATTTCGAAATCAGCCGCCGCAACTTCGGGGATCGAGTCGGTTATCAGGTAATGATGCTTTAGCGGCGACACCGGCAATTCGACACCGGCCATTCGCCCCACCTGCTTGGCCCACAGGCCCGCCGCATTGACCACATGCTCGCAAGTGATCGTTCCCTTGTCGGTCACAACCTGCCAGCCATCGTCGGTCTGGATCAGTTCCTCGACCTTGGTTTCCTCGAAATACTCTGCACCGCGCTTTTTGGCGGCGGTTGAATATGCCTGCACCGTGCCCGTCGTGTCGATATACCCTTCGCGGTCAGCCCACATGGCCCCCAATACACCGTCCGTGGACATGATCGGGCAGCGTTTCTGCGCCTCTTCCGGCGTCAGCAACTCGCAATCTTCGATCCCGATGGACTGAAATATGCGGTAATTGGCCTGCAACCACTCCCACCGCTCGGGCGTTCCCGCCAGCGTCAGGCCGCCGGTCATGTGCAGCCCGATATTCTGGCCCGACTCTTCTTCGATCTCGCTCAGCAGGTCGATGGTGTATGCCTGCAACGCGGCCATGTTGGGATCAGCATTCAGGGCATGAATGCCGCCCGCCGCGTGCCACGACGAGCCAGACGCCAGACGACGGCGTTCAATCATGGCCACGTCGCTCCAGCCGAACTTTGCCAGATGATACAGAACCGAGGCGCCGACGACGCCACCACCGATGACCACAACACGATACTGGGATTTCATCCCCACCTCCCTTGGACGTTTCGCAAGGGACGCTAATCGCACTGTTCACTTCTGTCTAGACATTTCTGTACAGTGCGTTTCGCCCGGCATGCCGCGCCGGATTGTTCCCCGATGTCAGAGTTGTGCACTGGGCCGGTTCTGGATCTTCTTGTGCCAAGCCAAAGTGGCCGAATTCCCCTCGGGGATGCGCACCCGGATCACGCGCGCGAACTCAACGAATGTGAAGGTTGAAATATCGGCCAGCGTAAAGTGATCGCAGGCAACAAAGGCACTGTCAGTCAGCCGATCCTCCAGCATCTCGAAAAACCTTGCAACACGATCCGCGCCCCGCTCGGCCAGTTCCGGAATCTGGGCGTAATCGACCGGCCCCGGTATCGCCCTACTTTTGAATACCGGATGTGTATTGCGCAAAACCTCGGCGATGGGCAACGCGCCGTGATGTTCCACGATGGCGTTCCACATCAGAACCAGCCCCTTTTCATCCGGCGTTTTTCCCATCAGCGGTGGCTCAGGATACCGCGCCTCCAGATAGGCCGCTATCCCAAGGTTCTCGGTCAGTTTCGTCCCTTCGTCCGTGACCAGAACAGGCAGCGTGGCGCGTGGATTGATCGCCGTGAATTCGTCGCTTAACTGCTCGTTATCAGCCAACGAGAGATTGCGGGTTTCAATCTTCAGCCCTTTTTCGGCGATGAACATCCGGGCACGGCGCGGATTAGGGGCTGTAGAGCAATCGTAGAAAATCATTGGCGGGGCTCCAATCGCAGTTGCCTAGCGGCGATAAATGAAACATCTGCCTTCGACGGAATTTTCGGGCAATGGTTGTTCAGTAAGGGTGTTGAAATACATGCGGTCACTGGACACCATCAACCCGCCCGGTGCCAGCAAAGGCTCGACCAGTGGCGAAATGAGCCGTGCAAAAACATCGTTCTTTTCGCGGTTATGCCCCCCCAGATCGGCGTGCACCAAACTTGCCGTTGCGCCGAACCGTTCCAGTGCGGCAGGCAGCGTTTCGCGCACATCGCCAAGGATCAGCATGTCATCCGGCGGTGTCGAATCGGGATGAGAGGCGACACTGCGTTCGAACACGTAAACCGGCCTGCCAGATATTCGCTGAACCAGATGGTGATAGGTCCGCCCGTTGCCCAGACCCAGTTCGAACACCGGCCCGGCCATATCTGCGGTTTGATTGATTGAAAAATCCAGACAAGCGCGCTGGGAAACCATGCGGTCGATGAACAGATCCAGTCGGCTTTGATGCTCGGACACAGGCACTTCTCCTTGAAACGAATTGGAACAACTCGTGCCGTACATGACAAAAGATCAAGTACTTGTGTAGTCACTTTGCCGTCTGTTTCTCGATTTCGCGACGATTGGACCAATAAACGTGTTTGACTAGTTAGCCATAAGCAGGCGAAACTGCGATTAAAAAACAGGGAGTTGTATAAGTCGATGGAGACGTGCGGCCAGCCGGGTGGAATCCCCGTATGAGTTCTTTGTTGTCTGTCCGAGACTTAAGCATCGGCTTCGGTGCGGCATCCCCTGTCGTTCAGAACGTGAATTTCGATGTCGAGCCGGGACAGACACTTGCCCTTGTGGGCGAATCCGGGTCCGGCAAAACGATCAGTTGCCGGGCTGTACTGCGAATTTTGCCGCGCACGGCACAAATTCGCAGCGGCACGATCACACTCAATGGCGGCGATGGCCCAATGGACCTGTCCGAAATCAGCGAACGCCAGATGCGCGATATTCGCGGCAACAGGATTTCGATGATCTTTCAGGAACCGATGCGTTCGCTGTCCCCCCTGCATAAGATCGGCAATCAGGTGAGCGAGGTTCTGTGGCTGCATCGCGGCGCATCCGAAAAGCAGGCCCGGCGCACGGTTCTGGAACAGTTCGAACGCGTCGGCTTTCCCGATCCTGAACGCGCCTACAATTCTTACCCATTCGAATTATCCGGCGGTATGCGGCAACGCGCGATGATTGCCATGGCGATGGTGGCAAAGCCCGAACTGCTGGTCGCCGACGAACCCACAACCGCCCTGGACGTGACAACTCAGGCGCAGGTTCTTGGTCTCATCAAGGATTTGCAAAAAGAAACCGGCATGGCCCTGATCCTTGTCACTCACGATCTCGGCGTTGTGGCGAACATGGCCGAAACCGTGGTGGTGATGCATAAGGGCCGCGTCATGGAGTCCGGGTCTGCCAGTTCGATACTCGACAGCCCCGCACACCCCTATACCCAACAATTGTTCGACGCCGCCCCGGCGATCCCAGACGAAGATTCCGTCGGCCTGCCAATGCCGGCCAAGGACTTGATCCTTGAAATGAAGGGCGTGTCCAAAACTTACACGATGCGCGCCAGCAAAGGATGGAAATCAGACAAGCTGATCCATGCCTGCCGCGGCGTGGATTTCCGTCTTGCGCGGGGCAAAACGCTGGCCATTGTCGGCGAAAGCGGATCGGGCAAAACCACTGCCGCCCGCATCGCGCTGGGTGCCGAACTGCCCGACCCCGGCGGCGAGGTCCTGTTCAGGCCGCCACATGCCAAGGAACCGATCACGGTTCATCAGATGTCGCGGGCCGAGCGAACAGCATTTCAGCGTCAGGCGCAGATGGTGTTTCAGGATCCCTACAGCTCTCTCAGCCCCCGGATGCGCATTCAGGACGCCATGACCGAGCCGCTGGAAATTCACCGCATCGGATCAACGGCGGAACAGCGCGACAAGGCTGGCGAAATGCTGCAGCGCGTAGGATTGAACGAAGATATGCTAAAACGCTACCCGCACGCCTTTTCCGGCGGTCAGCGTCAGCGCCTGTCGATCGCCCGCGCCATGATGCTGGACCCGTCCCTGATCGTCTGCGACGAGCCGACATCCGCGCTGGATGTGTCCGTGCAAGAACAAATCCTGACGCTGCTGGAAAAACTTCAGGACACGCTGAACCTGTCCTACTTGTTTATCTCGCATGATCTGGCGGTCGTCGCCCGTATCGCGGACGAGGTTGCCGTCATGCGTCAGGGGCTGGTGGTCGAGCAGGCACCACCTGAAACCCTGTTTTACAATCCTCGCCACCCATACACGAAGGCGCTGATCGCAGCGCAACCGGAACCCGACATTAATCGCCCGATCAACCTGAAATTGGTCGCATTGGGCGCTGGCTCCCCCGACAGTTGGGATGAAGCCTTTAGATTTTCAGACTCCGTGATACCTTCACTGGTGGAGATGGAGCCCGGCCACAAGGTACGTTGTCATGTTTAAGAAATTTCGGAATTCAATGTTTCTGGCCGCTTCGCTGGCCGTCTCCTCTGCTATGCCGCTATTGGCGCAGTCCACGCCGACGCCACTCGAGGGCGCGTTCTGGAAAACCGATGTGGATGCAGGCAGCCTGCCGCCCATCACCGAACGGCTCCCGAAACAGCCTCTGGTCGTTGACCTCACGGCCAAGGGCCGTGAGTTCGGACAAGAGGGCGGAACGCTGCGGACCATGATCACACGGTCCAAGGATCTGCGGCAGATGGTGGTTTACGGATATGCCCGTCTCGTCGGATTTGACGAAAGCTACAAAATTGTCCCGGATATCCTGCTGGATTACGAAAACGAAGATAACCGCACGTTCACGCTGAAACTGCGCGAAGGGCACAAATGGTCCGATGGCTCGCCCTTTACGTCCGAAGATTTCCGGTACTGGTGGGAAGACGTCGCCAACAACGAACTACTCAGCCCCTCTGGGCCACCTGATTTCCTGCTTGTTGACGGCAATCCGCCAACGGTATCGTTTCCCGACGAAACCACGGTTGTCTATGAATGGGACAAGCCAAACGCAAGCTTCCTGCAAAGCCTTGCACAGGCACGCCCGCCCTTCATCTATCGCCCGGCCAAGTTTCTGAAACAGTACCATGCCGATTTTGCCGACGAAGCCGATCTGGCAGCCGCCGTCGAAGACACAAGGGTCAAAAGCTGGGCATCGCTGCACAACAAGCTCGACAACATGTACAAGTTCGACAACAACGAACTGCCAACGCTTCAACCGTGGCTGAACGCAAGCGCGGGCAAGAAGATCCGCCACAATTTCGTCCGCAACCCTTACTATCACCGGATTGATGCCAAGGGTGTGCAACTGCCCTATATCGACATTGTCGAAATGGAGATCGTGGCAGGCGGGCTGGTTGCCGCAAAAGCCAACGCAGGTGAAACCGATCTTCAGGGGCGCGGGTTGGATTTCCGCGACGCTTCGATCTTGAAAAAAGGCGAAGCCGGCGGAAGTTACAAAACGCTGCTGTGGCAAACCGGCGTCGCGTCGCAGATCGCGATTTATCCGAACCTGAACTTTGCCGACGATACATGGCGCGAAGTAATGCGTGACGTTCGTGTGCGCCGGGCTTTGTCGCTTGGTATAGACCGCCACACAATCAATCAGGCGCTTTACTTCAAATTAGCAAAGCCGGGCGCGATGTCCGTGTTGCCAAATTCACCCTTTTACTCCGAAGAAAACGCACAGGCCTGGGCCCAGTTTGACCCAGATCAGGCCAATGCGCTTTTGGACGAGGCCGGGCTGGACCAGCGCAACAAGAACGGCACGCGGCTGTTGTCGGATGGTCGCCCGATGGAACTGGTCGTTGAAACCGCCGGTGAACGGCAAGAAGTTGAAAACGCCCTGCAGATCGTCACTGACAACTGGCGGGATATCGGGGTTAAGCTTGTGATGCGCCCGCTCGACAGGGATATCCTGCGCAATCGTGTGTTCTCTGGAAATACGATGGCCGCCGTCTGGTTCGGCTGGGACGATGGCATCCCTCAACACCACACGTCACCCGCCTATCTCGCACCAACCGATCAGGTATTTTTTGCATGGCCCAAGTGGGGTCAACACCATCAGACCGGCGGCGAAGCCGGGGAACCGCCCGACCTGCCCGAAGCACAACGCCTGATGGAACTGGCACATGACTGGGACATCGCCACAAATGATGACGAACGCGCGGCGGCATGGACGGAAATGCTGAAAATCCACGCTGACCAAATTTATGGAATAGGCATTCTGAACGGCGCACCACAGCCGATTGTTGTATCGAACCGCCTGCGCAACGTGCCCGAAACGGCAATGTGGGCATGGGAACCTGGCGCGCATTTCGGCGTCTATCGCCCTGACGAGTTCTTTTTTGCCGAATGACGGGGTCAGCTAAATGATCATGCTGCGTTACGCGGTCTATCGTTTTTTTACCATGCTGCTGACGCTGCAGGTGGTCTCGATGCTGATCTTCCTGATCATCAACCTGCCGCCCGGTGACTACCTCAGCAACCAGATCGCGGAATTGCAGGCATCGGGGCAATCGGCCGGCGTCGCCAAGGCCGAGTTTCTAAGGAAAGAGTACGCGCTGGATCGCCCGCTTTGGGAACAATACATGATCTGGGTGGGCTTCATGCCCGGCCCCCACGGGTTTTCCGGTCTGGTTCAGGGAAATTACGGCTGGTCCTTTGAATTTGACCGCCCAGTATCCGAGATCGTCGGCGACAGCCTGTGGCTGACCGTTGTCGTTAACCTTGCGGCCATCCTGTTCGTCTACGCGGTTGCCCTGCCGCTTGGCGTTCTTGCTGCTGCAAAGTCACGAACATGGATAGATTATACATCGGCCTTTGTCGGTTATCTGGGCCTTGCAACACCGAACTTCCTGCTTGCCCTGATCCTGTTTTATTACGGCCACCGCTATTTCAACCTGCCGATCGGCGGGCTGATGGATCCGATTTACGAGGGTCAGCCGATGAGCGTGGACAAGCTCAAATCTATCCTGATCCACCTGATCGTTCCGACCTTTGTGATCGGTACCTCGGGCGCGTCTGCCATGATGCAGCGCCTGCGCGCGAATATGCTGGACGAATTGGGCAAACCATACGTGGAAACGGCCATCGCCAAAGGCATGGCCCCGTCCCGTATGCTGACTAAATACCCGCTGCGCGTCGCGTTCAATCCCTTTGTCGCCGACATCGGAAACCTGTTGCCGTCGATGGTCTCGGGCTCTGTTTTGGTCTCGGTTGTTCTTGGCCTGCAGACAATTGGCCCCACGCTTCTGACGGCGCTCAAGACGCAGGACCAGTTCCTGTCGGGCTTTGTCCTGATGTTCGTGGCGCTGCTAACACTCTTTGGAACCATGATATCCGATATCCTGCTGGTCATGCTTGACCCGCGCATCAGGTACGAGGGGCGCGAGGCATGACAAAACTTCCCGACGGTCGTTTCGTCGACGACGCCCCGTTCGACCCTCAGGCCTCGCTTCAACAGCTGGAGCGTAAGGACCTTGATGCGCCAAACTGGATCTTGGTCTGGCGCAAGTTCAGAACGCATAAGCTGGGCCTGATCTCGGGCGTCTTCCTGTTGCTGTGTTATCTGATGCTGCCTTTTGCGGGGTTCATCGCCCCCTACGGGCCAAATGAACGGAATGGCGAACATCTTTATGCCCCGCCCCAATCGGTGAAGTGGTTCCACGAGGGCGAGTTCAAGGGACCCTTTATCTATCCGATCGTGTCAGAAGCAGATCTTGAGACATTCCAGTGGAAGTTCGTGCCAGACACCGAAGACCCGCGCCCGATCCGGTTTTTCTGCGAAGCCTCCGAATACAAGCTTGCGGGCCTGATCCCCTCGGACACCCACCTGTTCTGCGCCCCCGAAGGCGCGACATTGTTCCTGTGGGGGTCCGACCGGTTGGGCCGCGACGTGTTCAGCCGTATTTTATATGGCGCGCAACTGTCTTTGACCGTCGGCCTGATCGGTATTTCAGTGTCATTTTTCCTTGGCATCCTGTTCGGATCAATTGCTGGGTATTTTGGCGGCAAGATCGACTGGGTCATAAACCGCGTCATCGAAATTCTCAGGTCGCTGCCGGAACTGCCGTTGTGGCTGGCGCTGTCCGCCGCCGTTCCTTCGAACTGGAGCCCTGTCGCCGTCTTTTTCATTATCTCGATTATTCTGGGCATCCTTGACTGGCCGGGCCTCGCCCGATCTGTCCGCGCCAAATTCCTGTCCCTTCGGGAAGAGGAATACGTTCGCGCCGCCGAGATGATGGGCGCAGGTTCGGGGCGCGTGATCCGCAAACACCTGCTGCCGAATTTCATGTCACACCTGATCGCCTCGGCAACCCTGTCCATACCGGCCATGATCCTTGGCGAAACGGCGCTCAGTTTCCTTGGGCTGGGCTTGCGCGCGCCCGCGGTCAGTTGGGGCGTCATGCTGAACGACGCACAGAACCTTGCCTCGATCGAGATCTATCCGTGGACCGCGATCCCGATGCTGCCGATTATCGTAATAGTTCTTGCCTTCAACTTCCTGGGTGACGGGTTGCGCGACAGCCTTGACCCCTACCAGCAATGAGCCTGCTGGCATCTCTGCCCGATCCTGACAGCTATCAGGTCACCGGTACGGGATATCGCCCCAGCGTGTTCGGCGTCTCGGAACTGGCAACTGCCAGTTTTGCAACCGTGGGTCATGAACTGGCCCGATTGGTAAAGACACTGAACCTGACAGACAAAGAACCCGAGGTGACCGTTGATCACCGTCTGGCGTCGCTCTGGTACGGCTGGTCGTTCAAACCCGAGGGATGGGAAATACCCGGCGCATGGGACCCGATCGCCGGTAACTATCAGGCGTCCGACGGCTGGATCAGACTGCACACCAACCTGCCACATCACCGCGCGGCAGCCCTGCGGGTTCTGGACACCACGGCAGACCGAGATCTGGTGTCGCAGGCAATTCACGACTGGCGTATTGGCGAGCTTGAATCGGCCATCGTTGCCGAAGGCGGTGCAGCCGCCGCCATGCGCAGCCGCACGGATTGGCTGACCCATCCTCAGGGCAAGGCGGTGTCGCGCGACCCTTTGATTGGCTGGAACGCGCCCCGGCACATAACCCTGCGGGACCGCCCGCAGGCAACCGCCGCACGTCCGCTTGCAGGGTTGCGTGTTTTGGACCTGACGCGCATTCTGGCCGGTCCGGTTTCGACACGCACACTGGCCGGATTTGGCGCAGAGGTCCTGCGCATCGACCCGCCTGACTGGGACGAACCCGGCGTGATCCCTGATGTTTCGCTGGGCAAAACCTGCGCCTATCTTGATCTGAAGTCGCCGCAGGGCATGGAACAATTCCAAAAGCTTCTGTCGCAGGCTGATGTGCTGGTGCACGGCTACCGCCCCGGCGCCCTTGATCAACTGGGTCTTGGCCGGGATAAACGTGACGAGATCGCGCCCAATCGGGTCGAGGTCACGTTGGACGCATATGGGTGGCAAGGTCCGTGGTCCTCGCGTCGCGGCTTTGACAGCCTTGTGCAGATGAGCGCGGGTGTCGCCGACGCTGGACGGAATTGGGCAAAGACGGACAAACCGACGCCATTGCCAGTTCAGGCACTGGATCACGCAACCGGTTACCTGATGGCCGCATCGGTTCTGTCGGCGATGGCGCAGGCCGCATCGGATAATTCGATCTCTTTTGCTCACCTGTCGCTTGCTCGCACGGTCGAGCTTTTGGCCAAGCTTGAAAGAAACAGTTCAGGGGACGAGATTGCCGAAGCCAACGCGGGTGATTATGCCTCGGCAGTCGAGGATTCCGGTTGGGGTCCGGGCAAACGGCTTAAACCCGCGCTTCAGGTCGGAACAGCGAAAATGAACTGGGCCTTACCCGCGCAAAAGCTGGGTACATCCCCGGCGGTGTGGAACGCATCCGAAAAGTAACGCCTGCGACCCGGTTTACCGGTCGTCGCCCCCCGGTCCAATATCGTCCAGATAATCTTCGTCAATCGCTGCCTGAACCGCGCCCGTTACCGCTTCGCGCTCTTTGGGTGTCAAATCTTCGGCGTCCTTGCCTTCAGCCAAGCGCACAGTGACCTCGCGATGGGCAAACCTGATGCCCTCACGCGCAAACAATTCGCGGATATCCTGATACACCTTTTTGCGCACCAGCCATTGATCGCCCGGCTTGGTCATGAACTTGACCCGGATGATCATCGCGGAATCCTGCATTTCGATCACGCCCTGCGACTTTAGCGGTTGAATGAAATTGTCGCCGATCACAGGATCGCTCAGCAATTCCTGGCCCAGATTCTTGATCAGTTTGCGCACCTTTTCGACATCCGTGTCATACGTCACCCGCAAGGGCAGCTTCATGATTACCCAATCGCGCGAATAGTTGGTCAGAACCTTGATTTCCCCAAACGGGATAGTGTTCAGCGCACCCAGATGGTGGCGCAACTGCATGGACCGGACCGAGATTTTTTCGACGGTTCCCTTCACATCGCCGATATCGACATACTCACCCTTTCGGAACGCGTCATCCAACAAAAAGAAGGCGCCCGAAAAGATGTCACGCACCAAAGTCTGCGATCCAAATCCAACAGCCAGCCCAACAACACCTGCAC
>JBPCWT010000332.1:0-6652 GCA_051009255.1 Ruegeria sp.
TGATCTGCTACGAGGCTGTGTTTGCCCGTGATGTTCGTGCAGCCCCCGAACGTCCGGCGTTCCTGTTGCAAGTCACTAACGATGCATGGTTCGGAACCCGTTCAGGTCCATATCAGCATCTTGCGCAGGCACAGATGCGGGCGATTGAACAAGGGGTGCCAATGATGCGCGCGGCCAATACCGGCGTGTCGGCAATGATTGATCCGCAGGGACGAATAACAAAATCCCTGCCGTTGGGAAAAGCCGGATACATCGACGCCATATTGCCAGAACCAAATCCGCCGACCGTGTATTCCCGGTTGGGTGATGGGCCAGCGTTTTTCCTGTTATTGTTGCTGGCCGGGTACTTAATTCATACATCCCGCAGGGTTCAGTGATAATTCCGATTGACCACCAGTTGCTCAGCGCGTATCCGTCTACGGCCTGTCACAACGGCTTCCTGGCGTGACGGCATTGATGTTAATGGAGCGCTTTCATGTCCCGACAGAACTATACATTTACTTCGGAGTCTGTTTCCGAAGGGCATCCGGATAAGGTTTGTGACCGCATTTCCGATGCCGTGCTTGACGCATTTCTGAACGAAGAACCCGAGGCGCGCGTTGCGTGCGAAACCTTTGCCACCACAAATCGTGTTGTGATCGGCGGCGAGGTTGGTCTGTCGGATCAGGATAAATTGCATGACTACATGGGCCGCATCGACGAGATTGCGCGTGCCTGTATCAAGGATATTGGTTATGAGCAGGACAAGTTTCACCACGAAACGGTCGAAGTGACGAACCTGCTGCATGAACAATCCGCGCATATCGCGCAAGGCGTGGATGCCTCGGACAACAAGGACGAGGGAGCAGGCGATCAGGGTATTATGTTCGGGTACGCTACAACCGAAACCCCGGCCCTTATGCCAGCGCCGATCCAGTACTCGCACGCAATTCTGCGCCGCTTGGCCGAAGTTCGCAAAAACGGCACCGAGCCTGCACTGGGACCCGACGCAAAATCGCAACTGTCCGTTGTTTATCGTGACGGGATGCCGGTGGGTGTCAGCTCGGTTGTGTTGTCGACGCAGCATCTGGACGAAACGCTGACATCCGACGACATCCGGCAGATTGTGGAGCCGTACATTCGTGAAACCCTGCCAGATGGCTGGCTGAACGGCGAAACAGCATGGCATGTGAACCCAACTGGCAAGTTCGTAATCGGTGGACCTGATGGCGACGCAGGCCTGACAGGGCGCAAGATCATCGTTGACACGTATGGCGGTGCGGCGCCCCATGGCGGCGGTGCGTTTTCGGGCAAGGATCCGACCAAGGTTGATCGCTCGGCAGCTTATGCCGCGCGTTATCTGGCCAAGAACGTGGTTGCTGCGGGCATGGCAGAACGCTGCACTATCCAGCTGAGTTATGCGATCGGGGTATCCAGGCCGTTGTCGATCTATGCCGAAACCTATGGCACAGGTCAGGTTGCGGACGCCGATATCGAAAAGGCAATCGATCAGGCGATGGACCTGACACCGCGCGGCATTCGCCAGCATCTGCAGCTGAACAAGCCGATCTATCAGCGCACCGCGGCTTATGGCCACTTTGGCCGCGAGCCCGAGGCCGATGGCGGATTCAGCTGGGAACAGACCGATCTGGCCGATGCGTTGAAATCGGCAGTTTGAATTCTGATTGAACAACGGCGCGCCCGGCAGGGCGCGGCACCTATTGCAACGGGCATTGCCCCGCAGTATGGCCAGCGCCATGAGCACTGACACACCTCAACGCCCTCGCCGGAACTTTTATGGCCGCTTCAAGGGAAAATCCCTGAAGCCCAGCCAGAAAACGTATTTGAACGAGGATCTGACGCCTCTGTCACCCGGAGCCGTGGATTGGGAAAGCAACCCCAATCGCCATCCAATCGATCTGGATGGGCTGTTCGCTGGTAAGCCCGTCTGGCTGGAAATCGGTTTCGGCGGTGGTGAGCATCTTGTCCATCAGGCCGGGCAAAACCCGGATATCGGTATCATCGGGGCAGAGCCATACATCAATGGGGTGGCAATGCTGTTGGGTAAGATCCGCAGGGCAGGTGTTGAAAATCTGGCGGTTCACCCCGGCGATGCGCGGGATTTGTTCGATGTACTTCCCCAGGCATGCATCGCGCGCGCATTTCTGCTGTATCCCGATCCATGGCCAAAAAAGCGCCACCATCGCCGCCGCTTTGTAACGCCCGAGCATTTGGAACCCCTTGCGCGTGTTCTGAAACCCGGTTCGATTTTTCGAGTGGCGACCGACATTCCCGATTATGTGCGCCAGACGCTGGAGGAAGTGCCCAAGGCCGGGTTTGAATGGGCGGCCGAGGGGCCAGAGGACTGGCGCAAGCCTTGGGACGACTGGATTTCAACCCGGTACGAGCAAAAAGCCCTGCGTGAAGGGCGCACACCGCATTATCTGACCTTCCGGCGCAAAGACTGATTGCCGCTGGACCAAGCGGCCCCAATTCGCTAATCGGCCTATGACTGATTGCGCAATAGGAGCCCCCATGTCCGGACACGGTACGCCCATCCCGATGACCTCGCATCCCTGCGGCCCGCTGACCGGTACGGCCGAGGTTCCGGGCGACAAGTCCATTTCCCATCGCTCGTTGATCCTGGGTGCCATGGCCGTGGGCGAGACGAAAATATCGGGTTTGCTGGAGGGCGAGGACGTTCTGGATACTGCCAAGGCGATGCGCGCCTTTGGTGCCGAAGTTACCGATCATGGCAAAGGCGAATGGACGGTTCATGGCGTGGGTGTCGGTGGATTCGCCGAACCCGGTCAGGTGATCGATTGCGGCAATTCCGGTACGGGTGTGCGCCTGATCATGGGCGCAATGGCAACCTGTCCGATCACTGCTACATTTACAGGTGACGCCAGCCTCAACAAGCGTCCCATGGCGCGGGTGACCGATCCGCTGGCGTTGTTTGGCTCACAGTCTGTCGGGCGTTCGGGCGGACGGCTGCCGATGACAATCGTCGGCGCGGTCGACCCGGTTCCGGTGCGTTACGAAGTTCCTGTTCCATCGGCGCAAGTCAAATCAGCCGTGTTGTTGGCCGGATTGAATGCGCCGGGAAAAACCGTGGTTGTGGAAAAAGAGGCCACCCGCGATCACTCTGAACGGATGCTGGCCGGGTTTGGGGCCGAAGTAACCGTTGAAGATACCGACGAGGGTCGCGTGATCACCCTGACCGGACGGCCCGAGTTGAAACCGCAAGTCATCGCCGTTCCGCGCGATCCGTCCAGCGCGGCATTTCCTGTTTGTGCTGCCCTGATAACGCCGGGCTCTGACGTGCTGGTGCCGGGTATCGGGCTGAACCCGACCCGCGCAGGTTTGTTTGCAACGCTGCGGGATATGGGTGCTGACCTGACCTATGAGAACGAGCGCGAAGAAGGTGGCGAGCCGGTGGCAGACCTGCGCGCCCGGTATTCACCGGATATGAAGGGGATCACCGTCCCACCAGAGCGTGCCGCGTCGATGATTGATGAATACCCGGTTTTGTCCGTTGTTGCGGCCAACGCGACCGGCACAACGCTGATGGGTGGGGTAAAGGAATTGCGGGTCAAGGAAAGCGACCGCATCGACGCAATGGCACGCGGCCTGCGCGCCAATGGCGTGACCGTGGACGAAGGTGAGGACTGGTGGTCGGTTGACGGTCTTGGCATCGGCGGCGTTCCCGGTGGTGGTACCTGCGAAAGCTTTCTGGATCACCGCATTGCCATGTCGTTTATGGTCATGGGCATGGGCGCGAAATCCCCGGTTTCGGTCGATGACGGAGGCCCGATCGCGACCTCGTTCCCGATCTTTGAGCCGTTGATGTCCGGGTTGGGAGCCAAGGTAGAGCGGGCATGAGTTTTACTGTTTCCATCGACGGCCCGGCAGCGGCGGGAAAGGGGACCATTTCCAAGTTAGTCGCCGCGCATTTTGGGTTTGCCCATCTGGATACCGGCCTTTTGTATCGCGCGGTCGGGCGACGTGTATTGCATGGTGAAAACGCGGTTACCGCCGCAAAATCTCTGACCGCCGACGAATTGGACCAGGGCGACCTGCGAACGGCCGAAATTGCGCAGGCAGCGTCCAAAGTGGCCGTGATCGCCGAGGTGCGCGCCGCACTTGTCGATTTCCAACGTGCTTTTGCCCGCCGCGCCGGGGGCGCGGTTCTGGACGGGCGCGACATCGGAACCGTCATTTGCCCCGAGGCCGAGGTTAAGCTGTTCGTGACGGCCAGCGCCGAAGTTCGGGCCGAGCGTCGTTTTCTGGAATTGCAGGCCGCCGGCGCAAGCGTGACCCGTGAACAAGTGCTGGAAGACGTCCGCGAACGTGACGCACGCGACGCTGAACGAAGCACCGCCCCCATGGTAGCCGCCGATGATGCGGTTTTACTGGACACCTCAGACCTGAGCATTGATGCCGCCCTGAAGCAGGCGATTACCGTTGTTGAACGGAAGATGAAGGCCAGCGGGCTGTGAAAGCAGCTATTTGTACCCATTTGGTTGTAACCACTCACGAGGCATGATGAGTGGGACGACAATCAATTGGTGGCAGTGAAGAGAAAATTCATAGTTCGGTAATTGGCGCTTCCATAAGTTCTGAAATTAGAGGGTCGTTGTTAGTGGCCCGCTAATTCAAATTTGCATTCAACATACATCGTCACCACAAGCGACAGTTTCTACGGGCCGCACATTGTCGTTGTTTGTAGACTTGCAAATCCCGCTGTAATCAAAACCAGACATAGTCGGACCGAGGATGCGTTCCACCGGGCAAAACCTTTGGTCAAAAGTGTCATAATGAGCCTTAAAATAGTCTCAAAATGACACTGTGATTACCCTGATAAAGTGTTGAAAATATTAATTAAAATATCGATTAGCCCCATCGTTCTCTGAACCCCGAAACGATACCACAAGGTCGTTAACCTGAGGGCAAAGACATGGGCAAAAATCTTTCTGGAATAGTACTGGGTTTGGTCGCGGCGGTCGGGGTGTCGTCGATGGCTGTCGCAGACAGCAATCTTACAATTCGTGGAGGGTACGGCGGCTCTCTCACCGATTACCAATACGCGCGCAAAGAAAGTACAGGCAAAAAGCTCGAGTCAAACTACGGTGATGGGCTGTTCGGTCAGGTCGTCCTGTCTGATGATGATATGTTTGGCATTGTTGGCGGTGAAATCAGCATGTCGTACAATCGATTGTCCGGCGACGATAAAACTTATGATGCCGGATCATGCGATGTAATCGATGTGATATCGCTGTCTCACGACTCCTGCATGCGTGGCGCTCAGACGTCCAATACGACGCAAATCGGCCAGTTCCGCGTATTGGCGTCTCGTACCCATTCAGGCACCGGGGCGCAGTTGTTGGGTGGTCTGGGCGTGTTGGGCGTTTCCTCTTCCGTGCAAGGTGATATGATCTATGGGACCGAAGACTCGGCAATTGGCCGATCCAACTACTTCTCGGGTATGGGATTGGTCCTTGGCGGAAAGAAGGCCTATCAAATCTCAAACAAGGCGACGCTGCAACTCGAAGGGTTTGCCGGCGTTTACTCTGGAAATCGTGACCTGAAAATAAACGACTACTACGAAGGCGACACGGGTTCGTTGGTCAAGCAGGACCGGCAAACGGTCTACTCCCTAGATCTGGCCGCCAGCGTCGCAATGCCTGTCGAAAGCATTGCATCAGGTAGCATGTTCGAAGTGGGCATAGCCTATACCCGACTGTTTAATGTAATCGATGAAACGAACTACAACGATTACATCGTCGAGAACTATGGCTTCAAGGGATCGGCTGACGAAGACGTCGACGCATTGTCGCTGTTCTTTGGCCTGAAAATCCCATTGTAAGCATTCCGGTCTGGCCCCCTTGCCTGACCGGAAAGAAATCTCTATAGACGCCCCGTCAACAAGGCGTAAACGCTGTGATCATAGAGAGCGAGCAGGGTCGGACTAACCGGCCCTCTTTGTTTTGCGGCAGCCCTGACCAAAAAGGTCCATCATTTGGTGGGCGAAATCCAAGACCGGCGGAGACAACCGCTCGGCCAGTAAAAACGTTATGTAAAGGAAAACAACGCCACATGGCTAATACATCCATGGAGGAATTCGAAGCCCTCCTTAATGAAAGCTTCGAAATGGACACGCCCGAAGAGGGTTCTGTTGTCAAAGGCAAGGTTCTCGCAATTGAAGCGGGCCAAGCCATCATCGACGTCGGCTATAAAATGGAAGGCCGCGTTGATCTGAAAGAATTCGCAAATCCCGGCGAAGCCCCTGAAATCGCTGTTGGTGACGAGGTCGAAGTCTATCTTCGCGCCGCTGAAAACGCCCGCGGCGAAGCTGTCATCTCGCGTGAGATGGCGCGCCGCGAAGAAGCATGGGACCGCCTGGAAAAAGCATATGCCGACGACCAGCGCGTCGAAGGTGCAATCTTTGGCCGCGTCAAGGGTGGCTTTACCGTCGATCTTGGCGGTGCAGTTGCGTTCCTGCCCGGCAGCCAGGTTGACGTTCGCCCCGTGCGCGACGCTGGCCCGCTGATGGGTCTGAAGCAGCCGTTCCAGATTCTGAAAATGGACCGCCGCCGTGGCAACATCGTTGTTTCGCGTCGCGCCATTCTGGAAGAATCACGTGCCGAACAGCGCGCCGAGGTTATTGGCAACC
>JBPCWT010000333.1:0-2586 GCA_051009255.1 Ruegeria sp.
GGTTAAAGACAAAGCGGATGTCAAAAGCGCTTTCCAATGCGGCGTCTACTTTGGCCAGCTCATTTGCACCAAACCCATGACCGGCCAGCGATGTATGGTTGATGTCCGGTGCGTTCCCGATCGAACCGTGACCAACCGCATAAGATACGATTTCTTCGATCTCGGCCGAAGAATATCCCTGCTTCTCCAGCGCCGACGGGACAGAGCGGTTGATGATCTTAAAGTAACCGCCGCCAGCCAGTTTTTTGAATTTCACCAACGCAAAATCTGGTTCGATGCCTGTTGTGTCACAGTCCATCACCAGACCGATTGTCCCGGTTGGTGCAATCACTGTGGCCTGCGCATTGCGATAGCCGTTTTCTTCGCCAAGGCTCAGCGCGTCGTCCCAGGCAGACATTGCCAGATCGACCAAACGTTTGTCCGGGCAGTTATCATGGTCCAACGGCACCGGCTTGACCGCCAGCTTTTCATATCCGCTGGCGACGCCCTGCGCCGCACGGCGGTGATTGCGGATTACACGCAGCATGTGATCTGCGTTCCGCTCGTATCCTTTGAACGGGCCCAACTCTCCGGCAATTTCTGCCGAAGTTGCATAGGCGACACCTGTCATGATTGCTGTCAGCGCACCGCAGATCGAACGCCCCTCGTCCGAGTCATAGCTGTAACCCATGTTCATCAGCAGACCACCGATGTTGGCATAGCCCAGACCCAACGTACGGAAATCATAGGATAGTTGGGCAATTTCCTTGGATGGGAATTGCGCCATTGTTACCGAGATTTCCAAAGTCAGTGTCCACAGGCGCGCCGCATTCATGTAATCCGCCGCCTGAAACTGTCCATCCTTCAGGAATGTCAGCAGGTTCATCGAGGCCAGGTTACAGGCAGTATCATCCAGGAACATGTACTCGGAACACGGGTTCGATCCACGAATCTGACCATCTTCGGGGCATGTGTGCCATTCATTTACTGTGTCATGAAACTGAATACCCGGATCGGCGCAGGCCCATGCCGCATGGCCGACCTTTTCCCACAGATCTCGCGCCTTGACCGTCTTTGCGACCTTGCCATTGGTCCGGTTAATCAACTCCCAGTCGGCATCTTTATCAACCGCTGTCAGAAAGGCGTTGGTAACCCGGATCGAATTATTGGAATTCTGGCCCGAAACAGAGTTGTAGGCTTCGGAATCCCAATCTGTATCGTATGTCGGGAATTCGATACTGTCGTGACCCTGCTTTGCATAGTCCAGCACCCGCTTAATGTAAGTCTCTGGGATTGCAACTTTTTTAGCTTTGCGGATCGCATCCTTCAGGGATTCGTTCTTTTTGGGATCATACGCATCTTCCTGCGCACCGTCCCATGTGCGGATGGCCTCGAAAATACCGTTCAGCATCTTTTCATGCATTTTCGAACCGGCGACGATCGAGGCCACCTTCTGCTCTTCGATCACCTTCCACTCGATGAATTGCTCGATGTCAGGGTGATCTGCATCGACGATAACCATCTTTGCTGCCCGACGGGTTGTGCCGCCTGATTTGATCGCGCCAGCGGCGCGGTCGCCGATCTTGAGAAAGCCCATAAGGCCCGAGGACCTGCCACCACCAGACAGCGCCTCGCCGTCTGCACGAAGATGGCTGAAATTCGTCCCAGTGCCCGAGCCGTATTTGAACAGGCGCGCTTCACGCACCCACAAGTCCATTATCCCGCCTTCGTTCACCAGGTCGTCATCCACGGACTGGATGAAGCAGGCGTGCGGCTGCGGATGTTCGTACGCAGATTTGGATTTCGTCAGCTTGCCGGTTTTATAGTCGACATAATGATGCCCCTGCGCAGGGCCGTCGATTCCATATGCCCAATGCAGGCCGGTATTAAACCACTGCGGACTGTTCGGCGCCGCACGTTGAGTCGCAAGCATGTAACGCATTTCATCAAAGTAAGCGCGGGCATCTTCCTCGGACGAAAAATAGCCGCCTTTCCAACCCCAATACGTCCAAGCCCCCGCCAGACGGTCAAATACCTGTTTCGATGATGTCTCGCCGTCGATCTCTGCATCGTCGGTAGCAACGGAACGCCAAAGGAACTCTGGTACGCCCTTTTCCTTTACCTTCTTCAGCCGTGTCGGAACGCCAGCTTTGCGAAAGTACTTCTGCGCGATGACGTCGCTTGCAACCTGGCTCCAGCTGGCCGGCACTTCGATGTTTTCAAGTCGGAACACGATTGTTCCGTCCGGGTTTCGAATCTCGGATGTGGCGGAAACGAAGTCCAGCTCTGCGTATGCATCCTGTCCCGGTTTTGTGAATTTTCTGTCAATCTTCATGTCAGCCGCCCTAGCTTCAACTTAATTCATGGCATTTGCGCCAATATCAAAATGCAGGGCCGTCCCCCGCAGTGCCGAAAGATCAAGGCGCATTTTACCCGTCGCCGCACCCGGCGGCGCTGAACCGCAAATGCGGCCACGCATTACATTGATTTGCTTCCGTCCCTTTGCCGCTGCCCTAAATGGCCATTCCTACCAGATGTTGTGGCAGCACTTTCGGCTCATACAACTTGACGTATCTACCCATAGTAGGTCAACGCCATTTTTTGGTC
>JBPCWT010000334.1:0-27582 GCA_051009255.1 Ruegeria sp.
CCCTATGCCCGCGCTTGACCGCCGCTCCGGGCGGCGTTGAAGTGTTGCGCTTGCCCATGGAGCTCTCGACCCGCTACGACCCGCACGAGCACGAAGCCGCGATCTATCGAGGCTGGATCGACACGAATGCGTTCGCGCCCGCCCGCCCCGGGGCCGAACGCTTCGTGATCATGATCCCGCCGCCGAACGTGACGGGGGCGCTGCATGTAGGGCATGCGTTCAACAATACGCTGCAGGATATCCTGATCCGCTGGCACCGCATGCGCGGGTTCGACACGCTGTGGCAGCCCGGCCAGGACCATGCGGGCATCGCCACCCAGATGCAGGTGGAAAAGATGCTGGCCGCAACCCAGCAGCCCAGCCGCCGCGAGATGGGCCGCGAAGAGTTCCTGAAGAAAGTCTGGGAATGGAAGGGCGAGTACGGCGGCACGATCATCGAGCAGCTGAAACGACTGGGATCCAGCTGTGACTGGTCGCGCAACGCGTTCACAATGGCGGGTGCGGCGGGTGATCCGCGCACGGGGCACGAAAACTCGGCCAATTTCCACGATGCGGTGATCAAGGTTTTCGTCGATATGTACGAAAAGGGTCTGATCCATCGCGGCAAGCGGCTGGTGAACTGGGACCCGCATTTCGAAACCGCGATTTCCGATCTTGAAGTCGAGAATATCGAGGTCGCGGGCCACATGTGGCACTTTAAGTACCCGTTGGCCGGTGGCGAGACATATGAGTATTTGGAAAAAGATGAAGACGGGAATGTAATTTTTCGCGAAACGCGGGATTACATCTCGATTGCCACGACACGCCCCGAGACCATGCTGGGCGACGGCGCGGTTGCCGTTCACCCGTCGGACGAGCGGTATGCGCCGATTGTCGGAAAGCTGTGCGAGATACCGGTTGGTCCAAAAGAGGATCGCCGCCAGATCCCGATCATTCTGGATGAATATCCCGAACCCGATTTCGGATCGGGCGCGGTCAAAATCACGGGCGCGCATGATTTCAACGATTATGCGGTCGCCAAGCGGGGAAATATTCCGCTGTATCGCCTGATGGATACGCGCGGCCACATGCGGGCCGACGGCGCGCCTTATGCCGACGAGGCCAGCAAGGCGCAGGAATACGCACGCGGACGGGCGTTTACCGAGGGCGAGATCGACGCGATCAACCTGGTTCCCGATCATCTGCGCGGGTTGGACCGGTTCAGGGCGCGGGACAGGGTTGTCGAAGAGATCACCAGCGAAGGTCTGGCCGTCACAACCCGTGCCGATGATCCGCGGTTGGGGTCGACCGCCCTGAAACCCGATCAGGAAGGCGCGGACAAGGTGGTTCCGCTGGTCGAATCCAAGCCGATCATGCAGCCATTCGGCGACCGGTCGAAAGTTGTAGTCGAACCGATGCTGACCGACCAGTGGTTTGTCGACGCCGAAAAGGTTGTCGGCCCCGCGCTGGACGTCGTTCGCGATGGCACTGTCAGGATCATCCCGGAATCGGGCGAGAAGACCTATTATCACTGGCTGGAGAATATCGAGCCGTGGTGCATCTCGCGCCAGCTGTGGTGGGGGCATCAGATCCCGGTCTGGTATGGGCTGGACCTGTCGGCGGACGATTTCAAAGACGACGAAAACGACGGAGAGCTTGATCTGGTCGAACTGGGACGCCTGCTGAACGAAGGCGGGATGCTGCACCGCGGTCATGTTCTGCATGCGGCGGTTGAATTCGACGGAGTTGTCGAGAAGTTCCTGAACGACAATGCCAATATCCCAAGCCCGCTGAGCCATTCGAGTGTCGTTGAAGTTGCCGACAAGCAAGAGGCGATACATGCACTGGCCGAAAGCCTTGCCCATTATGCGGTCGATCACGATCCGACCAAGCTGGTCTATCCGGTTTGGCGCGACCCGGACGTTCTGGACACGTGGTTCTCGTCCGGTTTGTGGCCCATCGGTACGCTGGGCTGGCCCGAGGACACGGATGAGCTGAAACGTTACTTCCCGTCGGATGTGCTGATTACCGGGTTCGACATCCTGTTCTTCTGGGTCGCCCGGATGATGATGATGCAACTGGCCGTGGTGAACGAGATTCCGTTCCACACCGTTTACCTGCATCAGCTGGTCCGCGACGAGAAGGGCAAGAAGATGTCCAAGACCACCGGCAACGTCATTGACCCACTTGAAATTGTGGATGAATTCGGTGCCGACGCGCTGCGGTTCACCAATGCGTCGATGGCGGCGATTGGCGGGGTTCTGAAACTGTCACGGGAACGCATCACCGGGTATCGCAACTTTGGCACCAAGCTGTGGAACGCTGTGCGCTTTGCCGAGATGAACGAGGTCTTTTCCGACGCCGTGCCACAGCTGGCGGTCACCGACCTAAGGCCCAAGGCGGCGGTCAACCGTTGGATCATCGGCGAAACCGCCCGTGTTCGCGCCGAGGTCGACGCGGCACTGGAAAACTATCGCTTCAACGATGCGGCGAACGGGTTGTATGCATTTGTCTGGGGCAAGGTCTGTGATTGGTATGTGGAACTGTCCAAGCCTCTGTTGCAGGGCGACGATCCGCAGGCACAGGCCGAAACCCGCGCCACGATGCGCTGGGTGATGGATCAGTGCATGATCCTGCTGCACCCGATCATGCCCTTTGTCACCGAAGAGCTGTGGGGGCTGACCGGCACCCGCGCCAAGATGGTGGTCCATGCCGATTGGCCGATCTACGGCGCGGAACTGGTCGATGCCGAGGCTGACCGTGAGATGAACTGGGTGATTTCCGTGATCGAAAACACCCGTTCGGCGCGGGCGCAGATGCGGGTTCCCGCAGGCTTGTACGTTCCGATGCTGGTGGATGGCATCGACGCGCATGGACAGGCGGCATGGGACGGCAACGAGGCGCTGATCAAACGTCTGGCGCGGATCGACAGCCTGACCAAGGTGGACGCATTCCCCAAGGGCACGATCTCGATCGCCGCGCCCGGCGCGTCCTTTGGCTTGCCCCTTGCGGACATCATCGATATCGGGGCTGAAAAAGAGCGGCTTGAAAAGGCCATGGGCAAACTGACCAAGGAACTGGGTGGCCTGCGTGGGCGGCTGAACAACCCAAAATTCGTGGCCTCGGCCCCGGACGAGGTGGTTCAGGAAGCCAAGGCCAATCTGGCCGCGCGCGAGGAAGAAGAGGCAAAACTGAACGAGGCGCTGGCGCGTCTGGCTGAAATCGCCTGATCGCTTCACCTTTTTCAAAATACTCAAATCCAAAACCCCGCCGCGGATACCGGCGGGGTTTTGTTTTGGCTTGCGGTAATTCACCCTTGTTTTCCGCGCTCTGCAATTGATAGCAAGGCCGGACACAGATACCGAGGCCAGAAATGACCAATCGCCTACCCCCATTGCAGACCATATCGACCGGGCTGGTCGTGGCGATCGTGGGTTTTTTCAGCTCGTTCCCGATCGTGCTGCAGGGGCTGGACGGGATGGGGGCATCGCGGGGCGAGGCGGCGTCGGGATTGATGAGCGCGGCCATAGTGATGGGCCTGACCGCCATCGTGCTCAGCCTGTGGTACCGGCAACCGATCAGCGTGGCGTGGTCAACGCCGGGCGCCGCGCTGCTGGCCGTTTCCGCAGCACCGGCCGAGGGTTTTTCAGGGGCGATCGGGGCATTTCTGTGTGCCGGGGCATTGACGGTACTGGCCGGATTATGGAAGCCGCTTGGGCGGTTGGCTGAGGCCATTCCCATCACACTGGCCCATGCCATGCTGGGGGGCGTTTTGCTGCCATTGTGTATTGTGCCGTTCAAGGCCGCCGTTGAACTGCCCTGGCAGGTGTTGCCGGTTATTCTGACGTGGTTTGTTGCCGGGCGTATCAATCGGCTGCTTGCGGTGCCTGCTGCCGTGGTTGCCGCCGCTATTGTCGTCGTGCTGAACGCAGGCGACGGGTCGATTTCGGAGGGTCAGCTGATGGCCGCGCCGGTCTGGACGACGCCCACGTTTTCGCTGGCATCGGCCATCGGGATCGGCGTTCCGTTGTTTGTTGTCACGATGGTCACGCAGAACATTCCGGGCATCGCGGTCTTGCGCGGGTTTGGGTATTCTCCGGTGTCCGGTAGGCTGGTGTCCTCGGTCGGCGGTGCAAGCATCCTGTCCGCGCCGTTTGGTGCGCCTGCGACCTGTCTGGCGGCGATCACGGCGGCGATGTGTTCAAACGAGGACAGCCACCCGGACCCGAAACAGCGTTACTGGTCCGCCGTTATGGCCGGGGCTTTCTATGTTTTGCTTGGGGTCTTTGCCGTTGCAATCACGGGCTTTACGGCGCATGCCGACCCTTTGCTTATGGGGACGTTGGCCGGGATTGCGCTGATTGGTGTGATGGCAAACTCTATCCACGCCGCGCTGGAGATCCCGGCAGAGCGCGAGGCAGCGGTACTGACGCTTGCGATTACCGCGTCGGGTATCACCGTGTTTGGTCTTGGCGCGGCTGTGTGGGGATTGATGGCCGGTGGCATTGTGCACGTGATCGCGCGCCGCATTCGCTAGATGCTTTTGTTTTGACCTGACAATACCTATATTCGGGTTATGCTTGGATCGTTTGGAAAACTGGTTGAACGCCAGATCAAAAAGGCACAGGCCGAAGGCCAGTTGGAAGGGCTGGAGGGCGAAGGCGCACCCTTGCCTGATCGCTCGACCGAGGCACAGACCGACCCTGCCCTTGCTGCCGGTCACCGGATCATGGCGCAGGCGGGCGTATTGCCTGAAGAGTTCGATCTCAAGAAACAACTGGATGCGGCCCGTGCAGAATATACTGCGTTGACCGACCCCAAAGATCGCAAAACTGCCATGGCAAAAATCGCGGATCTTGAAATGCGTTACAATATGGCCCGTGACGCGCGGCGCGCCTTTTTGCGGTGATTACTTGAATTCAGGCTTTCGGCCCTGCATCTGCGCGGCGATGACTTCCATCTGTTCCGCCTTGCCGATCAGCTTGACCTGTTCGGCGGATTCTTCCAGCAATACCTCGGTACGTGCCTTGTTTTCAGCGACATCCATCAGGCGCTTTGCCGCCCGGATGGCAGAGGGGCTTTTGCCTGCGATCTCTTCGGCAAGCGACAGCGCCTCGGTCAGCGGGTCGTCCGAAAGCTTGGTGACAAGCCCCCAATCCATCGCCTGATGCGCATCAATGGGCCGCGCCGTATAGGTCAGCATCCGCAACACGTCCGAGCGTACCAGTCGCGGCAACAGCACCATGCCGCCCATGTCGGGAATTATGCCCCATTTCATTTCCATCACCGCCATCCGGCTGTCGGGGTGAGCGATACGAACATCGGCCCCCAGCGCGATTTGCAGCCCGCCGCCATAGGCCACGCCCTGTATCGCGCAGATCACCGGGACGGGGACACGCCGCCAGACCAGTGCCAGTTCCTGCATTTCGTTGGTATCGCCATGGCTGCGTGTCATAAGCCATTCAGTCGGATCCTGATGCGCCATCTGTGCAAAGCTGGCCATATCCAGACCGGCGCAGAAGCTTTTGCCCTCGCCCGACAGCACGACCGCGCGCGCATCCGAGGCGGCGACCTCTTGCCCCGCAGACAGGATCGCCTTGATCATCGCATCGTCCAGCGCGTTCATCTTGTCGCCGCGGGTCAGCGTGACATGGGCAATGTGGTCTTTGTATTCGACTGATACGCGCGCCATGCGAACTCTCCTGTTTCCGGTTTTGTCCAGCATGCCCCGAAGGCGTCTGTAGTTCCACCGCAACGTGGGGGCAGACGGTGTCACGTCTTGCCGCAGCCCGCTTGTTGCGCTTATCTGCGCATATGACTGATCCGCGATACACTCCGCTTGCCGAAACCCTGCCTGCCACCGTTCCCTTTGTCGGGCCAGAAACGCAGGAGCGTCAGCGCGGCGCACCCTTTGCTGCCCGGCTGGGCGCGAATGAGAGCGTGTTTGGCCCGTCACTCAAGGCGATCGAGGCATTGCGGGCGGCGGCGGCTGATATCTGGATGTATGGCGATCCGGAAAACCACGATTTGCGTCATGCGCTGGCAGATCATCACGGGGTCAGGCCTGACAACATCATTGTTGGCGAAGGCATCGACGGTTTGCTGGGGTATCTGGCGCGGTTGCTGGTGGGTCCGGGAGATCCTGTCGTAACGTCTGAAGGGGCCTATCCGACCTTTAACTATCACGTTGCGGGCTATGGCGGTGTTCTGCACAAGGTGCCGTATGTCGATGACCGCGAAGACCCCGCCACGTTGTTTGCCAAGGCAACCGAGGTTGATGCCAAGATGGTTTATCTGGCCAATCCCGACAACCCGATGGGAAGCTGGCACAGCGGGGCCGATATCGTGGCGGCGGCAGAGGGTTTGCCCGACGGTTGCCTGCTGGTTCTGGACGAAGCTTATGTGGAATGCGCGCCCGAAGGCACCGCGGCACCTTTTGACGCAGATGACCCGCGCGTCATTCGGATGCGCACGTTTTCAAAGGTTTATGGCATGGCCGGTGCGCGGGTGGGGTATGGTATTGGTGCGCCGGGTGTGATTTCGGCCTTTAACAAGGTGCGTAACCATTTCGGTATGAACCGGGCCGCGCAGGCGGGCGCATTGGCGGCGCTGCATGACAATGAATGGCTGTCCGATGTTCAGGGAAAGATCGTTCAGGCACGCGAGCAGATTGGCCGGATTGCGCGCGAGAACAGGCTGGAACCTCTGCCCTCTGCCACCAATTTTGTCGCCATTGACTGTAAAAGCGATGGCGCGTTCGCCAAGGCGGTGTTGGATTCACTGGTGGAACAGGGCGTTTTCGTCCGTATGCCATTTGCCGCGCCGCAAAACCGCTGCATCCGGGTGAGTTGCGGCAAGGCGGCTGATCTGGAAGCCTTTGCCGCCGCATTGCCACGGGCGTTGGCGGCGGCGCGGGGTTAAGACCGGTTTCCGTCTGCCAGAACGGTGACGGCGGCATCCAGCGCACCTGATCCGCGTGGAATGTTCAGCGCGGCCATGGCGGTTTCGACACCCCCCAGCAGGCCCATGACCATCTGACCGTTCAGGTGGCCCATATGCCCAAACCGAAAACACGCGTCTTCGTCCTCCATACCCAGACCGATCCCCAGCGTCAGGCCCAGATTGAACTCGGTATATTCGCGCAACGGTGTGCCCATGCCATCCGCAAGACGCAACGCGGTTACTGCGTGGCTGCGATGGGCGCGGTTGGCCACGTTGAGTTGCAGCGCACCGCCTTGGGCCCATATTTCACAGGCGGACCAGATCGCATTGGCCAAACACTCGTGCCGCGCCCAGACGTGTTCGAGCGTTTCACCGTGGATCATGTCCAGCGCGGCGCGCAACCCGTAAAGGTGATGGGTCGGTGCAGTCCCGCCGAAATACTGATACAGCCATTCAGGTTCCGCGCGCGGCTGCCAGTCCCAGTAGAGCGAGACGCGCGGCATGGATGCCCGCTTGGCCTGCGCCTTGTCGTTGAAAAAGACAAACCCGATACCAGGTGGTGTCATCAGACCCTTCTGGCTGGCGGTGACCATGACATCGACGCCCCATTCGTCCATCTCGAACCGGTCGCAGGCCAGCGAGGCGATGCAATCTGCCATCAGCAGGGCGGGATGGCCCAGATCGTCCAGCACTGCACGCAGGGCCGGGATGTTGTTGCGGATTGAGGTCGAGGTATCGACATGCACCGCCAGCACCGCCTTGATCTGATGAGCGGTATCCTTGCGCAGCGCATCGGCGATGCGATCCATATCCCAAGGCGCGGACATGCCGAAATCAATCAGCTCAATCTTGGCCCCGATACCTTCGGCCATTTCCGCCCAGCCATGCGTGAAACGCCCCGACGCAGGGGCCAGAATGGTTTCGCCCGGTGCGATGACGTTGGACAGCGCCGCCTCCCACGTGCCGTGACCATTGGCGATGTAGATCGCCACGCTGTGATCTGTCCGGGCCACACGGCGCAAGTCGGCGGCGATTCCCGGCATCATATCGACCAGTTCGCCGGCATAGATGTTGGGGGCGGGTCGATGCATGGCCTGCAGCACGGCATCGGGCATGACCGAGGGTCCGGGGATGGCCAGATATTCGCGTCCTTGCACGAGAGAGAGCTTGTTTTGCATGAGGGTAACCTGTCTGTATTGGCGCCCACCCTAACGCCAGAACAGGTCGCGTCAATGCGAGAGGTTTGCGGCCTCGCGCGCCAGGGACTCGATCCCGGCCCAGTCGCCATCGACAACCATCTGCTTGGGCGCGACCCAGCTGCCACCGGCGCATACGACGTTGGACAGCGACAAGTATTGCGTTGCGTTTTGCGGTGACACGCCGCCCGTCGGGCAAAAGCTGATCTGCGGCAAAGGCGCGCCAATAGCCTTGAGTGCGGGCGCACCGCCCGATGCCTCGGCCGGGAAGAATTTCAGCATGTCATAGCCCTGTTCCAGCAGGCGCATCGCCTCGGACGCGGTGGCGGCACCGGGCAACAACGGCAGGCCTTCGGCCTCGCATGCCGCGATAAGGGTGTCGGTTGCGCCGGGAGAGACGCCGAACTGAGCGCCTGCCTCTTTCGCGGCGCGTACGTCATAAGGTGTGACAAGGGTTCCTGCGCCGACAACGCCGCCCGGCACCTGCGACATGGCGCGGATTGCGTCCAGTGCTGCCGGGGTGCGCAACGTGACCTCGAGCGCGGGCAAACCACCTGCGACCAAGGCCTCGGCCAATGGTCGGGCATGCGATGCGTCATCGACAACAAGAACCGGGACGATGGGCGCAAGGGCGCAGATTTCGCGGGTGCGTTGGGTTTTTGCGGTCATGGGTCAGGCTCCGAATATGCTGGCGCCGGCATCTGCCGAGCCGACGGCGTTGCGGAAGGCGGCGAACAGATCGCGGCCCATGCCGTATTGATTTGCAGAAAGATAGGCGGTGGCGGGCGTGCGATCAAGCACGCCTTCGGTCAAGATCTCAAGCGCGCCTTTTACCGCGTCCACGCGCATCAGGTCGCCATCCTGAAGATAGGCGATGGGACCGCCATCGAGTGCTTCGGGGCAGACATGGATTGCGGCGGGGACTTTGCCGGATGCGCCCGACATGCGGCCATCGGTGACCAGTGCAACCTTTTGCCCACGTCCCTGCATGATCGACAGGAGTGGCGTCAGCGAATGCAGTTCGGGCATGCCGTTGGCCTTGGGGCCCTGAAAGCGGACGACGACGATGACATCACCCGTGAACTCGCCTGCCTTGAACGCGGTCTTGACCTCTTCCTGATCGTGGAACACGCGCACCGGGGCTTCGACGACCTGGTGTTCGGGCGCAACGGAGGAAACCTTCATCACACCAGTTCCCAGATTTCCGGTCAGTCGGGACAGACCGCCCGTAGGCTGGAACGGGTCGGATGCCGGGCGAACGATCTTTTCGTTCAGGCTGTGGCCTGCGCCGTCTTTCCACACAAGTTCCCCGTCGATCAGCTTGGGTTCCTTGGTGTAATGGTCCAGCCCCTGCCCGGCGACGGTCAGGGTGTCGGGGTGTAACAGGCCGTCGTCGAGCAGTGTGCCGATGCAGTATCCCAGGCCACCTGCGGCATGGAAATGGTTCACGTCTGCCAGACCGTTTGGATAGACCCGCGCGACAAGGGGAACAACGGCGGAAATATCGGAAAAATCCTGCCAATCCAGTACGATGCCCCCTGCCCGTGCCATCGCGATCAGATGGATCAGCAGGTTTGTCGAACCGCCCGTCGCCATCAGCCCCACGATACCGTTCACAAAGGCGCGTTCGTCAAGGATCTGACAGACCGGCGAATAGTGGTTGCCCAGTGCGCTGAGAGACAGGGCGCGGCGCGCGCCCTCTTCGGTCAGGGCATCGCGCAGGGGCGTGTTGGGATTGATAAAGCTTGAGCCCGGAAGATGCAGGCCCATGAACTCCATCAGCATCTGATTGGTGTTGGCGGTGCCGTAAAACGTGCAGGTGCCGGGGCCGTGATAGGCAGCCATTTCGGCAGCCATCAGTTCTTCGCGGCCCACCTCGCCTGCGGCGAATTTCTGGCGGACCTTGGCCTTGTCATCGTTGGGCAGGCCGCTGGTCATCGGACCTGCGGGCAAAAAGACGGCAGGCAGGTGGCCAAAGCTTTGTGCGGCGATGACCAGACCCGGAACGATCTTGTCGCAGACGCCAAGGAACACAGCCGCGTCATAGGTGTTGTGGCTCAGCGCGACACCGGCGGCCAATGCGATCACGTCGCGGGAAAACAGCGACAGTTCCATTCCTGCCTCGCCCTGGGTGACGCCGTCACACATGGCGGGAACACCGCCTGCGACCTGCGCCGTGCCGCCTGCCGCGCGGATGGATTGGCGGATCAGTTCGGGATAGCGTTCGAACGGCTGATGTGCCGAGAGCATGTCGTTATAGGCGGTGACAATGCCCAGATTGCCTGCGGTGCCCGTGGCCATCGATTGCTGATCTTCGCCAGCACCGGCATAGGCATGGGCCTGACCGCTGCAGGACAGGTGCCCGCGCGCAGGCCCTGCGGATCGGGCCTGTTCCATACGGCCAAGATATGTGCCGCGAGATCCGGCGCTGCGCTGGATGATCCGGCCTGTGACATCTGAAATGACGTTATGAATCATCTTATCCTCCGATCTGACGCCAGCGGCGTTCGTCGCGATGCATCAGCATCAGGGCCTCTTCCGGGCCGGAACTGCCCTGATCGTAGCGCGATGGGCGGTCGCTGCTTTCTTCCCAATGCTGAATTATGGGATCGACCCATGCCCATGCGGACTCGACCTCGTCACCGCGCATGAACAGGGTCTGGTCACCGCGGATCACGTCCATCACCAGACGCTCATAAGCGTCTTGTGCGCGAACATCCGCGCCCAGCGCCTCGGCAAAGCTCATGTCCAGTGACACGTCGGCAAGACGGAATCCGCCGGGGCCGGGGTCCTTGATGGTGGTGCGCAGGGTTATGCCCTCGTCCGGTTGCAGGCGAATGACCAGAACGTTGCCGCGCAATGGGCCAACATTTGGAAAGATCGTGTGCGGCGGGTCGCGGAAGAATACGGCGATTTCGGATTCACGGGCGCGCAGGCGCTTGCCCGTGCGCAGGTAGAACGGCACGCCGGCCCACCGCCAGTTTCCAACGTGAACCTTCAGCGCGATAAAGCTTTCTGTGCGGCTGCTGGGGTTTTCGACATGGTCAACATAGCCATCATTCCCTTTGTCGGCCCGGTACTGCCCCCGCGCGATGTCGCTGGAGGTTACAGGCTCCAATGCCTCGATAACCTTTACCTTTTCGTCCCGTACCGCGTTGGGCGAAAACTTGGAGGGCGGCTCCATCGCGGTCAGGCACAGAAGTTGCACGAGGTGGTTCTGAATCATGTCCCGCATCGCGCCAGATTGATCATAATATGCCCCGCGACCTTCGATGCCGACCGTTTCGGCAACGGTGATCTGTACATGGTCGACATGGGTCGCATTCCAGAGCGGTTCGAACAGCGAGTTGGCAAAGCGCAGCGCCATCAGGTTTTGCACCGTCTCTTTGCCAAGATAGTGGTCGATCCGATAAATCTGGTGTTCTTCAAAGCAGCTGCGCAGCCCCTTGTTCAACGACTTGGCCGATGCAAGGTCGTGGCCGAACGGCTTTTCCACAACGATCCGGCTGTCCGGGGTTGCAAGGCCATGATCAGACAGGCGTTGCGCAATTCCCGAAAACAGCTTGGGCCCGACCGACAGGTAAAAGGCCCGCACGACATCGGGGCGCACCGATTTCCCAAGTTCGGACCAACCCGCCTCGCCCAGCGCGTCCACCTTGACGTATTCAACCCTTTGCAGAAAACGGTCCAGAACGTCCGGTTTGGACGTGGGCGCGAATTCCTGAATCGCGGCGCGGACCTGTTGGCGGAAACCGTCGTCATCAAATTCAGAACGAGCAGACGCGATAATGCGCGCGTTTTCGGGCATCTGGCCGACTTCGAAGCGGTGATACAGACCCGGCAGGATTTTACGCTGCGCCAGATCACCGGTCGCGCCGAACAATACAAGGTCGAACGGATCAACCGGAATTACGCGTGAGACCATCGCCAGGTTCCTTTCAGGTTCACCCTTGCCAAAACAACGCAGAGACCGCGCCAGGTGCGAAGCGTTTGAGCGCCTCTAAATGTTACCGCTAACAATTGATAGCTGAATATGGAACCCGCCCTGAAAAATCAAGTGCAGAATTTGTTAGCGGCCATTTGGCAGTTTAACGCCGTTCAACCCTGATTTCGCAGCCACTCCATCACCGCCGGGCGCACAGACTGTTCGCCCCGGTGACGGGCATCGGTGATGATCTTGCGGACCTCTTGCAGGTTCGAGCGTAAAAGAATGCTTTTGACCGGGCCGATGGATGCCGGGCGCATCGAAAGTGTGCGTATTCCCATTGCTGCAAGGCACACAGCCTCGATCGGGCGACCTGCGTCTTCGCCACAGAAACTGACGGGGGTATCGGATATGGCGCAGCGTTCAACAATACGTTCGATAATGCTGAGGAAGCTGACGTTCAGGGTGTCATACCGGCGACGCACCAATTCGTTCTCGCGGTCTGCGGCAAAGAAGAATTGTTTGAGGTCATTGCCGCCGATTGAAATGAAATCAACGTCATCGAAAAACTTTTGCGGGGCAAAAGCCAGCGAAGGCGTTTCCAGCATCGCCCCCACCTCGAGTGTTTCGGGCAATGCGTGGCCCAGCCGCTTTTCACGGTCAATGGTCTTGTTAACTTCCCATCGGGCCTCGTGAAACTCGTCTGCCTGCGCCACGAAAGGGAACATGACCGTCAGGGGGCGGCCATTGGCGGCCCGGATCAGCGCCTGAAGCTGCATCCGCATCACGCCGCGTTTGTCCAGCCCAACACGGATCGCGCGCCAGCCAAGCGCGGGGTTTGGCTCTGCCACGTGTTTCATGTAGGGCAGAACCTTGTCCGACCCGATATCCAGCGTACGAAACACGACGCGCTTGTCCTGCGCGGCATCCAGAACACGTTGATATTGGGCCACTAATTCCGACCGCTTGGGCATCTTGTTACGGATCAGGAACTGCAGTTCGGTGCGGAACAGACCGACGCCTTCGGCACCTGAATTTATCAGCGAAGGCAAATCTGCCATCAGGCCGGCATTCATCACCAGGTTTACCCGTTCACCATCCGGCGTGATCGCGGGCTTGTCGCGGATCGAGGCATACCGTTCCTGCGCCTTGGCCTGCATCGCTATCTTGTCGCGGAACGCTGTGACAACCGTATCTTCGGGGCGCAGGTGAACAACGCCCTGATCACCGTCGACAAGGATATGATCGCCATTCAGTGCCTCGGTCGTGATCCTGCCGACATGCACGATCAGGGGAATCGCCAGCGCGCGCGCGACAATGGTGGCATGGCTGCCGACAGAGCCTTCTTCCAGCACAATGCCCTTGAGGGACCGCCCGTATTCCAGCAGGTCGCCGGGCCCGATGTTTCGCGCAATCAGGATGGGGTCGGCAGGTAATTCCACACCGCTGTTGTTTCCCTGCCCTGTCAGTATTCGCAGCAGGCGGTTGCTGAGGTCGTCAAGGTCGGCCAGACGTTCGCGAAGATAGGGATCGTTGACCTGACTCATACGGGCGCGGGCCTGCGACTGTTCCTTTTCAACCGCTGCTTCGGCGCTGAGGCCACGGGCGATGTCTTCTTCCATCCGCCGCATCCAGCCCTTGGAATTGGCGAACATTCTGTACGCTTCGAGAACCTGAAGCTGTTCCGTGTCGCCCCCGCGCGAGATTTCCAGCATCTTGTCGACACCGACGCGCAGTTCATCCACCGACTCTGTCAGGCGTTCAAGTTCGCGATGCGGATCGTCGGCGATGGGGTTGGTAACGACCACGCGGGGTTCGTGCAGCCAGACGTGACCTTCGGCGTTGCCTTCCTGCGCCGGTCCGCCCTTGAGCACGACCGATTGCTGGTGACGCGGCGACAGGGCCGCGCCTTCGCCGACAAACGCGCCCAATTCCGTCATTTCGGCCAGAACCATGGCCACAACTTCGAGCGCATAAACCTCGTCTGCGGAAAATTCGCGGGCTTCACGGGACTGCACAACCAGAACGCCCAGTTTCTCGCCCAGCCGTTGTACGGGGACGCCGAGGAACGAAGAAAACCGTTCTTCGCCGGTTTCCGGCATATAGCGGAACCCTTTTTCAGAGGGTGCATCAGGTGAGTTCACGACCTTGCCGAACTTTGCGACGCGACCCACCAGGCCTTCGCCCATGCGCATCCGGGTCTGGTGCACCGCCTCGGGCGCAAGACCTTCGGTGGCGCAGAGTTCCAGCGTTTCCTCGTCTCGGAACAGGTAGATCGAGCACACCTCGCACCGGATGCTGTCCGCAATCAGATGCGTGATCCGGTCAAGGCGTTCCTGACCGGCGGCCTCGCTGGCCATCTCTTCTCGCAGCCGCCCAAGCAGCTTGCGGGATTCAGTTTCAGTGCCGTCCGCCATGGCCCAACCGTTCTATGGTATCAGGCGGAACCTTGGCTGATCAGCTCAGGCCGCCTTGTCCAATTCAAACGCATCATGCAGCGCTTGAACCGCAAGTTCCATGTATTTCCGATCAACGAGCACGGAAATTTTAATCTCGGAGGTTGTGATGACCTTGATGTTGATCCCCTCATCCGAGAGCACCTTGAACATTTTTGCGGCTACGCCGGACTGTGATCGCATGCCGATCCCGACCACGGAAACCTTGCAGACATCGTTGTCAGCGACCAGTTCGGCATAGTTCAACTCGCCCTGATCCTTGATGCGAAGCAATGCCTGCTCGGCGCGGGTCACCTGATTGGTGGGGCACGAAAAGGTCATGTCCGTGCGCCCCTCGTCCGAGATGTTCTGAACGATCATATCGACATTCACGCCCTCTTCGCTGAGCGCGGTAAAGATCGTAGAGGCAATTCCGGGGCGGTCCGCGACCGAAATCAAGGTCATCTTGGCCTCGTCACGGGAATAGGCCACGCCGGCCACTACATTGGATTCCATGATATCCTCCTCATCGCAGACCAGCGTGCCGGCCTCGTCGGATTGTTCCTCGAAACTTGAAAGAACACGCAGTTTTACCTTGTAGCGCATTGCCAGCTCGACCGAGCGGGTTTGCAGCACCTTGGCCCCCAGCGAGGCCAGTTCGAGCATTTCCTCGAACGCTATCTTATCAAGTTTGCGGGCTTTTTCGCAGATGCGCGGGTCGGTCGTATAGACGCCGTCCACATCCGTATAGATGTCGCACCGCTCGGCCCCGAATGCCGCGGCAAAGGCAACGGCAGTGGTATCCGATCCGCCACGGCCCAGCGTGGTAATGCGGCCTTCGGGGCTGATGCCCTGAAACCCGGCCACAACGGCGACGCGCATGCCTTCGCCAAATTTCTGATTGATGTTGTCGGACGGGATCTCTTCGATCCGGGCCTGACTGTGGGCGCTGGTTGTAAGAAGCGGAACCTGCCACCCCTGCCAGCTGCGGGCCGGAACATCCATTTCCTGCAGGGTCATGGCCATCAGGCCAGCAGTCACGTTTTCGCCCGACGATACAACCGCATCGTATTCGCGCGCATCGTACAGGGGCGAGATTTCGTCGACCCATCCGACCAGCTCGTTCGTTTTGCCGGACATGGCGGAAACGATGACGATCACGTCGTACCCCTTGGCCACTTCGACGCCAATACGCTTGGCCGCGCGGCGGATACGGTCAAGGTTCGCGACAGAGGTGCCGCCGAATTTCATCACGAGTACGGGCATGGGGCCAAATGTCTCCGCGCCAGGGAATTCCGATCCCGTGCCTCTTATGCGAGGGCACAGCCAAGGGCAAGTGGACAAAGGTGCCCGTCCTGACAGCCTCGGCTGCTTTACAATAGATGTCCAAGGTGCCAGCGTAGCTGCAACAATTCATATTTATGAGGTTCTTAATGCTGCGAACTGCATTTGCCATTGCTCTGCTGGCCTCTTCGGCTGTTGCGCAGGAAGCCACCCTTTCCGGCACAGATGGAAAGAACGCGCTGGGAACTGTGCCCTGTGTTGCAATTTCAGGTCAGCCGCTGGAAAGCTGCCCGGCGGAGCTGCGTCGCAAGGATGACGGAACCGCAACGCTGGCCGTTCAGTTAAAGACCGGAGAGGTGCGGCGCATCTATTTCACGAACGGTGTGCCGGATTCATCCAGCTCGACCTCTAAAATCTCGTCTGAAACCCGTGGTAACACCCTGATAATATTCATTGAACCGGGCGAAGTTTACGAAATTCCGAAGGATGCGCTGCAAACTCAGTAAGCGTGGGCGCGGCCGTCCCATGTTTCGAAACAACCCGTGGTGTCAAGCGACAGCGTGTCGAACCGGTCGGCAAGGCCAGATACGGCCTGTTCAACCGTGATATCGGCGGCTGAGCCGCCCATGTCCGTTCGTACCCAGCCGGGGTGATAAATGCCGACGGCAATACCATCACCGTTCAGATCCATCGCCAGATTGCGGCCCAGGTTCAGTGCCGCAGCCTTGGACGCGCGGTAGATATAGCTGCCGCCCGGTGCCTGCGTATGTGACGCCATCTGCGACGAAATAATTGCCACTTTGCCGCGTGCGGCGCGCAGATTGGGTAAAAGCGCCTGAATTGTCAGGAACACACCGGTCACGTTGGCCGCAAAGGTTTCGGCCCAAATATCTGCGGGAAAACCGTTGATGCCCTCGTTTTTGTCCAGGTACACCCCGGCATTGCACACCAACAGGTCGACAGGCCGATTCTGCAAATAACGTGCCATTTCCGCATGTTGATCGGGGTTTGTCACATCGAGAACCACGTCAGCGCCACCGCTTCGGGCGGTTCCTGTCACGTCATGGCCCAGCGCACGGTAATGATCTGCCAGAGCCCGGCCAATTCCACGATTGGCCCCGGTAACTACGATATGCATGGGTTCAGTTCGTCTTTCGGCTGGGCATGAATGGCAGTGAAGAGACAGGTACGCCGTCATCAATCAGCGCCTGCGCGTCCTCGGCCTTGGCCTCGCCATAGATCGAACGCTCGGGCGCGTCGCCGAGATGTATTTTCCGGGCCTCAGACGCGAAATCCTTGCCGACGTAGTCAGAGTTTTCTTCGATCTTGCGCCGCAGATCCGTTAGAACCTTTTCGACTTCGGTCGTTGGCGATGCGACTGGAACCTGTTTGTTTTCGGGTTCCGGTGTTTCGGTGCGTGCTTCGGCTTGTCTGCCGGGACGGACGCGCGGCGTCATGATTGCCTTTTCCACATGCGCGCTGCCGCAGGTCGCGCATGTCACCATACCCGCCGCTGACAGTTTGTCATAGGCCACAGCAGACTGGAACCAGCTGTCAAAGCTGTGCCCTTCGCTACATTTTAACGCGTACTGAATCATCTATCGCCTAACTCATCAGGTTGCCGAATAGATACCTACGGGTATGGCAAGATCAAGCCTTCTTCGCGTTTTCTTAATGGGATTTGGGTTTGAACCCGCGCAAAATTTCGGCCAGGTCCGGCTCTGTCACGCGAAGCGCTGCTTTTTTTAGCGAAATCCACTTGCGTTTTCGTTCCGCACGTTCGGGGAAATCTGACGCAATATTGTGGACATGCACCGGAAACACGTCGACCTGACACAAAATCACGCCTTTACCGGTTCGCTCTTTCAGATACGAATACCGGCCCAGAATTGCGCAATCGCAGTCGCCGGTCACGCCAGCTTCTTCCCATGCTTCCTGTTCCGCTGCCTGGTGCGGAAACAATCCGTCAATCAGCCAGCCCTTGGGGATGATCCAACGGCCGGTTTCACGTGTTGTAACCAATAGAACCTGTGGTTTGCCCTTTTCATACCTGTAACACAAAGCGCCGACCTGAGGCGCAATCGGTAGGTTCCGGGCCTTTTTCAACAAGTTCCGCGACTGTTTAGCCTTCATCGCGCCTTCCGCTCTGGGAACAATTGCTGTTCCGCTCCTCAACGCTGCCCATTTTCTATATTTTACGGGCTAGCGTGTCGATCATACCACATCTTGCGGAATTCGCCAAGTTTTTGGTGCTAAGCTATTGGAGTCGCATCCGCTCTGTCAGGCGGTCGACAAGTTCGGAATGCGGGATATCCGCGTCGACGGACAAGCGGCGCAGCCCGAAGTGAACGTGGGCGATCTGTTGGTAATAGCGGGAATAGATATAGTTCGTACCGCCACCGGCAAACGCACCCAGCAACGGCACGGATTGCGCGGCAAGTTTCTGGCCGAGGACCACAGACAAACGCGGGGCAACGGCAGCGATGAGACGCTGAACCGCGGGGCCGGTCAATGTCAGGCGCACTGAAAAGAACCCAAGATCGGCGCCGTCATCTTCGGCCATTGGTCCGGCGGCTGACAGAACCCTGACGCAATCGAATTTCACGTTTTCCGCTGCTGGATCAAAGCCTTCGCGGGCGGCGGCACCCTGGATTGAGCGTAACAGCATGGTCGTGGTTGCGGGCAATTCCATCAGCGCGGTTGACAGCCCGCCAAATCCGCCTGCTGCACCCATAGCCGTTGTCACGGCGGTATTCACCCACGGTTCCTGATCCGGTACTGCCCTTCGCGACCCCTGGGCTGCATGCATGGCGACCCATAACGCATGTTCGGTTGCACCTGTCAGGCCTGCACGGACCGGTTCGGGCAGTTGTTCCAGCAGGGATTCTGCCTTGCCGCCCAAGTTGTTCAGCAGTTTGACACCGGCCCCGCCTGCGGTTTTGTAGTGGTGCGCAAGCCGGTCAAGTTCTTGTTCGGCGTCTACCTCTTGGACAAGTACAACATTCTGCATCAGTGCGTTCCTTCCTGATAGAAAGATCGGCACCGCAAGCGCCAGTTTCAATAGGTCATTTGTTCCAGCGGGTTACCGCGCCTGTCACACCGGACCATGCGCCCGGCACCAGGTCCAGCCCCAGAACGCGATCCGGGTTGGTCGGAGGCGGCATTAGAATACCGGACAGAGGAGAGAATCCGAACCTTGCGTAATACGGTGCGTCGCCAACAAGCATGACGCGATCCCAGCCCTTGATGCGCCCGGCCTGCACGCCTTCGTGAATCAGAAAGCCACCCAGACCTTCGCCCTGATGGGTCGGGTGGACGGCGACGGGGCCGAGCAGCAGAGCGTCGTGTTGCCCGACATGTACCGGCCAGAAACGGATTGCGCCTGCAAGAATGTTCTGGCCATCGCGAACCACCATGGACAGACCGGTAACCGGGGGAACATCGTCGCGCAGGCGATAAGAGGACAGTGCCTCGCGCCCTGGGGCAAAGCACAGGTCATACAGGGCTTCGACTTCCCACCAATCCTCTGGCTCTTCCGGCCTGATTCCGAACTGCTGCACCCCGGCCCTCTTTTCCTTACTGGCAATCGCCCTAGCACTTCGATACGGCTTGGGCAAACGCTTGGAGAGTTGAATGTTCTATCGTCCCGAAAACGGTCATGGTCTGCCGCATAACCCGTTTAACGCCATTATCACGCCGCGCCCGATTGGTTGGATTTCGTCGCGGGGGGTGGATGGTGTCAACAATCTTGCGCCCTATTCCTTTTTCAACGGCGTTGCCTATACCCCGCCACAGGTCATGTTCGCGTCAACCGGAACCAAGCCCGATCAGGACGGAGGCAAGGACAGCGTCGCCAATATCGAAGCGACGGGCGTGTTCTGTGTCAACATCGTCGCATTCGCGCACAAGGACGCGATGAACGCGAGTTCTGCCACACTGCCGAAAGATGAGGACGAGTTTGCCCATGCCGGTCTGACCCCGGTAGAGTGCGAGACCATCCCATGCGCGTGGATCGAGGGTGCACCGGCGGCGCTGGAATGCAAGCTGACCCAGATCGTAAGATTACCGGGCGAGGCCAACCGGGTTGTGTTTGGCGAGGTTACGGGTGTGCATTTGCACGACGATCACCTGCGGGATGGCAAGTTCGATGTTACATCCTTTAACCCGCTGGCGCGGTTGGGGTACCGGGATTACTCGGTTGTGACCGAGTTGTTCAGCCTTTCAAGACCGGATGATTGATGCCCCTGCCCGACCCAAAGCGCCGATATCCGATTACGCTGCCTGATGGGTCGGCCCATAAGGGTACCGTCTTCCTGTCGCAGGCGATAGATCACCCGCGATTTCTGGCGGGGGATTTTACTTATGCCTCGGATTTCGATGAACCCGATGATTGGGCCACGCGGTTGGCGCCGTACCTGTTTACGTTTTCACAGGAAAAACTGATTTTGGGCAAGTTCTGCCAGATTGCCCATGGCGTGCGGTTCATCACGTCATCGGCCAATCATGCAATGGACGGGCTGACCTGCTTTCCATTTTCGGTGTTCGATCCCGAAAGTATGTCCGGCTTTCAACCCGATACACGCGATACTGTTGTGGGCCATGATGTGTGGATCGGCTATGGCGCGATGATCCTGCCGGGCGCACGCATCGGCAACGGCGCGGTGATCGGTGCGGGATCGGTCGTTCGTGGCGAGGTTCCGCCCTATGCTGTCGTCACAGGCAATCCTGCCGAAACACGGCGGTATCGGTTCCACACCGAAGTTATCGCAAGGCTTGAGGCGTTGAACTGGTGGGACTGGCCTGCCGAACGGGTCGTTGATGCCGAGGGCGCACTGCTGTCTGGTGACGTTGATGCACTGGAACGCATCGCATCAAAGTAAAAGGTGGCCAAACTGGCCGCCCACCCGGATCAATGCCCGCCCAGAATACCGGTGCGGACTGAGTAATCCACCACCAGCCCGTAATCGGGGTCGTCGTCGCTGTCGACCATCAGGTGCCCTGCCTTGTTCAGCAGCTTGTGGCAATCGCGGCTGAGGTGTCTCAGCATAACGCGTTTACCGGCGGCTTCGTATTTTCCGGCGATGTTCTCGATCGCCTGCAGTGCGGATTGGTCCACAACGCGGCTGTCAGCGAAATCGACGATCACGGTTTCAGGGTCGTTTGGCACGTCGAAAAGTTCTAGAAATCCGTCGGATGAGCCAAAGAACAGCGGCCCGTTGATTTCATAGACCTTAGCGCCTTTTTCGGTCTCGGATTCGCGGGTCACGGCGTGGATGCGTTTGGCGTTGTTCCATGCATATGCCAGCGCGGATACGATCACGCCGACAACCACGGCCACGGCAAGGTCTTCCATCACGGTCACCACGGTCACCAGAACGATCACGAACGCGTCGGTCAAAGGAACCTTGCGCATGATGTTGAACGAGTTCCACGCAAAGGTACCGATCACCACCATGAACATCACGCCCACAAGAGCCGCCAGTGGGATTTGTTCAATCAGGGACGACCCGACGAGGATGAACAGCAACAGAAACAATGCAGCCGCAATACCGGCAACACGGGTGCGCCCACCGGATTTCACGTTAATCATCGACTGACCGATCATCGCACAACCGCCCATGCCGCCAAAGAAGCCGGTAACGACGTTGGCCGTGCCTTGGGCGATACATTCCTGCGAAGCGCCGCCACGCTTGCCGGTGATTTCACCCACAAGGTTCAGCGTCAACAGGGATTCGATCAGGCCGATCGCCGCCAGAATGACCGCGTATGGCAAAATGATCTCGAACGTTTCCCAGTTCAGCGGGACCATCGGGATATGGAATGCCGGCAGACCGCCCTGAATCGAGGCCAGATCGCCCACGCGCGGCACGTCAAGGCCAAAGCCAATCACTAGCCCGGCCACAACCACGATGCCTGCCAGCGGCGCCGGTATGATCCGGGTAAAGCGAGGCATGATCCAGATTACGGCCATGGTCAGGGCCACCAGACCCAGCATGGTATACATCTGAATGCCTGACAGCCACTCGCCCCCACTCAGACCGTGGCCAGTGTTTTCCATTGTGCCGGGGACCTTGAACTGGCCCATCTGGGCCAGGAAAATCACAATTGCCAGACCGTTTACAAAGCCCAGCATAACCGGGTGCGGAACGAGGCGTATGAAACGCCCCCAATGCATTGCGCCCGCGATGATCTGCAAAATGCCCATCAGGACAACCGTGGCAAACAGGTATTCGACGCCATGCTGCGCGACCAGAGCGACCATGACCACTGCCAAAGCACCGGTAGCACCCGAAATCATACCGGGGCGACCGCCGATCAGTGCCGTGATCAGACCCACAAGAAAGGCCGCGTAAAGACCAACCAGCGGATGCACACCTGCAACAAAGGCAAAGGCCACCGCCTCTGGCACCAATGCCAGTGCCACGGTCAGACCGGACAGCAGCTCGATCCGCAGGCGCGAGAGGGTCAGCCCCTCGTCCGGCATCCAACGCAGATCGGGAATGGCAAGGCGTTTGGCAAAACTTGCCAGCAAGGCTCGGTGCATTGGATGGTCCTGTAGATCAGATATGTTCGCGCGAAAGCGTTCTTTTAGCGATCATCCGCTGACAGCGCCACCGTGCCTGCCGGGATGCTGCCATGCAAGAAACGCATAGCGGGTTTTCATGTAGCGCTAACGGCTTGCGATTGCGATGTGTTGAAAAATTGCGACGTGCCAGAATGCTTTGCCTTGGAATCGCTTCGGAATCTTGCCGATCCCCGACTGTTGAGGGAAGATTTCATCGGCTGGGACTGTCCGGCTGATCGGATACCGACCCGATGGAAACGGTCGTAACACCGGAACCAAACAGAAAGATGGCACCTATGCGCAAAAACCTGTTGTTGATCGCATCCCTTGGCGCAACCGCTTATCTTGGCCTTGCTTTCGCCTTGCACCAATACAGATACCGTAACTGCATCAACGAGTTAGGGGATTGCTATGACACGTCGGGCTGGATGGTGCATGTAACGCAGTCGGGGGTTATCTGGCTGGTGTTGGCCGCTTTGACGCTGAGCTATGCGATCTATCTGATGTGGCCCCGGAAAAGCTGAAACGGGCACGTTTATCCGAACTGCTTTCATTAATTTGATCTTTGCTACGTCTGGTTTCAATTTCCGGGCTCTTGTCATTCGCGTCTGCAAATCGCAGAAATTCCCGGCAACCGAACAGAGCGGCAGGGAGAGCAGAAATGGGCAAGACGAAGATCGGCGTTATCGGCGGCTCTGGCATTTATGACATCGAAGGTCTGGAAAACGCTGAATGGGTCAGCGTGCAATCGCCGTGGGGCGATCCATCAGACCAGATTCTGACCGGGTCGCTGGATGATGTCGACATGGCGTTTCTGCCGCGTCATGGGCGCGGCCATGTTCATTCACCGACAGAAGTACCGTATCGCGCCAATATCGACGCGCTGAAGCGGCTGGGCGTGACGGACGTCGTCTCGGTTTCGGCCTGTGGTTCTTTTCGCGAGCACATGGCGCCTGGGGATTTCGTGATCGTGGATCAATTCATCGACCGCACGTTCGCCCGCGACAAAAGCTTTTTCGGAACAGGATGCGTTGCGCATGTCAGCGTTGCCAATCCAACCTGCCCGCGCCTGTCGGATGCGTGCGAAACAGCCGGAAAGGCGGCAGGCATCAACGTGCATCGGGGTGGAACCTATCTGGCGATGGAGGGGCCGCAGTTTTCGACGCTGGCGGAATCAAAGATGTACCGCGAACAATGGGGATGTGATGTCATCGGCATGACCAACATGCCCGAAGCGAAACTGGCCCGCGAGGCCGAGCTTTGTTATGCCTCGGTCGCGATGGTTACGGATTACGACAGTTGGCACCCCGATCATGGCGAGGTGGATGTCGCCGCGATCATTGCCACGTTGACGGGCAATGCCGAAAAGGGCCGGAATCTGGTTAAGGGGCTTCCTGCCCTGCTGGGGGCGGATCGGGACCCCTGCCCGCATGGCTGCGACCGGGCGCTTGAATATGCTGTCCTGACCGCGCCCGAGAAACGAGACCCTGCCTTGTTGGCAAAACTAGATGCCGTGGCGGGGCGGATACTGTAAAACGCCAAGTGAAACTGGTGGAGAGACGCTTATGAACCCCGAGCTTTGGCTGGCCTTTGTTGCCGCATCGACGGCGCTGCTGCTGATCCCCGGCCCGACCGTGCTGTTGGTGCTGAGTTATGCGCTGTCCAAGGGGCGCAGCGTGGCCGTCGCCTCGGCAACGGGGGTGGCCTTGGGCGACTTGATTGCGATGACCGCCTCTTTGCTGGGGCTTGGGGCGCTGGTGTTGGCCTCTGCCACGTTGTTTTCGGTTCTGAAGTGGATCGGCGCGGCGTATCTGGTGTGGCTGGGCATCAAGCTGCTGCGCAGCGCACCGTCCGAGGGCATGGCAACCGTTGATACCGGGCGCGATGTATCAGCAAAGGGCGTTTTTACACACGCCGCCGCCGTGACCGCGTTGAACCCGAAATCAATCGCCTTTTTCATCGCCTTTGTGCCGCAATTCCTGCGGCCCTCAGATCCGCTGGGACCGCAGTTCGCCATCCTGATCGTTACATTCGTCGGATTGGCCTGGATAAATGCGCTGGCTTATGCGCTGCTGGCGGATCGGCTGCGACAGATGATCGGCCGACCCGGAGTAATCACCGCGTTGACGCGGTTCGGTGGCGTGGCGCTGATCGGGATGGGGCTGGCAACGGCGGTTCTGCGCAGACCCGCCTGATCGCCATCAATTGTCGGCGTTTTCTTTCATGAAACCCCGGATAAACCGCCGGATTTCCCGCGCGGCAGAGGTATCAAGCTCTTTGCACAGATCTACAAACGCGTCACGTTCATCTTTATCCAGCCGCAAAACCAACTGACTGTTTTTCTTGGTAGATACCTTGCCGTCTTTCTTTCCCACGCGTCTTGACCCCATTCAGGACTTGATTCTATTCGCGATACATTGTATATACATCGCATAGTGAATGTAGATATCGGGCACATAACAACAAAAATGGGATTATGGCAATGAACGTAATAGTTGCACAGGCAATTTTGCTGGAAAACCAACGCGATTGGCGCAAGCCACACCTGTCTTGGCTGCCGCCGCAGTTATACAGCTACAAGAAACTGCCGAAACTCATCCTGCGCCGTCGCAGGTAATCGGCGTCAGCAAACTCTCCTTGCATGAGCGGCCCCGATAGGCGAAACACCTGCCCGTGATCCGGTGCAAGGGGTGGCGCATGTCCAGAAACAAATCGATCAAGGATTATATCCGAACCATCGTCGATTTCCCGCATGAGGGGATCATGTTCAGGGATGTCACAACCCTATTTGCAGACCCGCGCGGTTTTCGGATGGCCATCGACCAGATGCTGCACCCCTATGCCGGCGAGCGGATTGACAAGGTCGTCGGGCTAGAGGCCCGCGGATTCATTCTGGGCGGCGCGATTGCGCATCAGCTGAGCGTTGGTTTTGTACCAATACGGAAAAAGGGCAAACTGCCCGGAACCACCATCAGTCAGGATTACAAGCTGGAATATGGCGAAGCGATTGTCGAAATCCACGACGACGCGATTCAGCCCGGCGAAAAAATCCTTGTGGTCGATGACCTGCTGGCAACCGGCGGTACGGCTGCGGCCGGGATTCAGCTGATCGACCGGCTGGGTGGGGACATCATATCGTGCGCGTTCATCATCGAGCTGCCAGAGTTGGGCGGACGAAAGGTGTTGGAAAAAATGGGCATGGACGTGCATGTTTTGTGTGAATTCGAGGGTCTGTAACAGGCGCTGCATTCACAAATACTTGATTGGAAATCCATCAGGCGCCCCACTTAGCCCGAACTAACCCGCAATCAACAGGTTTTTTGCTGTTTGGTCAGTGATCTTTTCGCAGAACCCACCCGTAGACCCATCGATGCCAACTTGGGCATTGATCAAAAGGGATTTACGTCATGTTTCGCAAGATTGCATTCGCCAGTGTCGCCACTATCGTTCTCACCTCGTCGGCATATGCTGATGGTCATTCCAAGGAAATCGTTGACACGGCCGTGTCAGCGGGAAGTTTTTCAACACTGGTCGCTGCCGTTCAGGCTGCCGAGCTGGTGGACACGCTGAAGGGCGATGGCCCGTTTACCGTATTCGCACCCACGGACGAAGCGTTTGCCGCATTGCCGGAAGGCACGGTTGAGACCCTGCTGAAGCCAGAGAACAAGGAACAACTGGTCGCGATCCTGACCTATCACGTGGTACCGGGCAAAGTGATGTCGGGCGATCTGTCGGATGACATGACCGCAGCCACGGTGCAGGGCGGCAAAATCACCATCGACCTGGATTCGGGTGTCATGGTCAACGATGCCAACGTTGTTCAGGCTGATATCGAAGCTGAAAACGGTGTGATCCATGTGATCGACAAAGTGATCCTGCCAGCGTCCTGACGCAGCACCTTTGGCGGCCTGGGTTTTTCCCGGCCGCTGCTACGGCAGTAAGACCGCTCCGGGGTTCATGATCCCTTTTGGATCAAGGGCCCCTTTTATGGCGCGCATCGCTGCCAGTCGCGCGGGGTCGCCGTATCGTTGCAGGTCATCTGTTTTGATCCGACCTATTCCGTGCTCGGCACTGACTGATCCGCCAAACTGATGCACAAGGTCATGCACGGCCTGCTTTACCGCATCGCTTTGCCCGGAAAATTCCGAACGGCTGTGCCCCTTGGGTGGAAAGACGTTGTAATGCAGGTTTCCGTCACCCAAATGGCCAAAGCAATTGATCCGGAACGGCCCAAGGCCAGCAACAGTTTCGAACCCGCGCCGGATAAAATCAGGGATCAGCGAGATCGGGATCGAGATATCGTGGCTGGAAACCGCACCAATCAGCCTGTTTGCGTCGGGAATCTGTTCACGCACTGACCACAGCGTTGCGCGCTGTGCCTCGCTTTGGGAGATAATCCCATCAGTGACAAGACCCGCCTCATCAGCGGATTGATAGATGGATTCCAAAGCAGCCACGGGATCTTGTGCGGCTGTCAGCCCGATTTCGATCAGGACGCTCCATTCAGGGACTGCGGTAAATGGTTGCCTGACTGCTGGCAGCACTTCGGCCAGGAATTCCAACCCCTGCCCGTGGATCAGTTCGAACGTGCTGACCCCATCGCCTACGTAATCCCGGGCCAGCGCCAGCAACTCGATCGCCGCCTGCGGCGACGCGGTTTTCAGGATCGCGGTACCGACGCCTGTTGGCCGTGGGTATAATTTCAGTGATGCCGCGGTGATAATCCCCAATGTCCCTTCGGCCCCGATCAGCAGGTTGCGCAGGTCGTAGCCGGTGTTGTCCTTGCGCAAACGGCTTAGGCCGCGCCAGATCTCGCCATTTGGCAACACCGCCTCCAGCCCCAGACACAGATCCCTTGCATTGCCGTATCGCAGAACATTCACTCCGCCCGCATTGGTCGACAGGTTGCCGCCAATCTGACAGGACCCTTGCGCCGCCAATGACAGCGGGAACAACCGGTTCACCGTTTCGGCTGCATCCTGCACATCTGCAAGGATCGCGCCGGCTTCGACCTCGATGACATTCTCGGTCGGATAAATCGCGCGGATTGCGGTCATCCGCTCTGACGAGATCACAAGCGGCGCAGGTCCCTCGGGCATCACCTGCCCGCCAACCAGCCCCGTACCACCGCCGTAGGGCACCACCGGGACCCGCGCGTCCGAGGCCAGACACACCAGCGCCGATACCTCTTCTGTCGTGCGCGGCAAGGCCAGCACACCGGCCTGACCGGAAAACCGATTGCGCGGCTCTTCGAGG
>JBPCWT010000335.1:0-5565 GCA_051009255.1 Ruegeria sp.
CTGTTACCTTGAGCGAGCTAAACGATATTTTCACGGCATTCGACCGAATAGTCGAACAATATGGCTGTGAACGGATCAAAACGATAGGTGACGCATATTTGGCGGTGTCCGGTATGCCGGATGCAACCCCGGACCACGAAACCGCTGTTGCACACTGCGCGGTGCGGTTTTTGCGGTATCTTGAGCGGCGAAACGAAAGCCATCCGCATAAATGGCAGGCCAGAATTGGCCTGGGAACAGGTGCGGCGGTGGGGTCTGTCGTAGGCATTCAGAAATATGTTTATGATGTATTCGGCCCGGCGGCGAACATCGCGTCCCGGCTGCAAGTGTTTGCAAACCCAATGAAAATTGTTGCACCCGAAGAGATGAAGTTTGGGCTGATTGACGAGTTTCAAGTGTCTGATCTGGGGCCCGTCAAAATCAAAGGCATGGGTGAGATGGACTTAATCGAGGTCACGTCGGGATTGCGAACAACGAAACCCAGCGCCTTGATCTGACCTGTCATTCGTCCGGTGGTATCAGCCCTAAACCCCTAAGGTAAATCCCGATACCGGACTCCAACAATTCTTCGGGCGGGAAGGGCGAACTGGCCCCGGTGTTGCGTGCGTACAATTCCACGACACCGTGGCTCATGGCCCAAATATGTGCACTGAACATAGACGCCGGCGGGCGTTTTTCTGGCGGGATATGCTGAGACAGATCGCTTGCCGCTGTTTCAAGCACGGTCTTGGCCCGATTGGCTGCATTTGCCAGTTCAGGCGTTCGATTCAACGAAATTCCGCTTTCAAACATTGAAATGTAATGACCGGGGTGCTTGCGGGCGAATGCCAGATATGCCCGGCCAGTCGCCTCGAACGCGGCCAGAGCAGAGGGTTGGCCCTTGTCATATGCAAACTGCATCAAATCAGCGAACATTTCAAAACCTTGGCGCGCAGCTTCGGCAATCAGATCCTCGCGGCCATGAAAATGGCGGTAAACGGCAGCCGGGGTCACCCCTGCGGTCTTGGCGGCCTCGGACAAGGTGAAACCTGTTGGCCCCTTCTCCTCGATCAAAGACAACGCAGCATCAATCAACGCTTGCCTGAGATTGCCGTGATGATACCCGCGTTTAGTCATGCAAACCGTGGTTCCAGCCGGTTGTGGGAAAGTCGGATGGTGGCGAACATTGGGGTTTCCCGGTTTCTTTTATTGTTTGTGAGACCTTAGCAGTGAACACGACGAAGTTTTAGACGTTTTCTCGACTCGAAAGATAATTATGAGGTGGTGTTAACGGACGCCATCAGCCGCCTATAGCTCGGCATCCCATATCTCTGGCCCACCGCAGATATTTTTATCAATCTTACCAATGGCTTTCTGGTGTTTTTCGTCGTAATCCAACCCGCGAAGGACTGTGCGGATGGCGGCCAGACGGGCGCGCTTTTTGTCGTCAGATCGAATGACGGTCCACGGGCACATTTCGGAATGTGATCGGGTCAGAGTTTCCGATATTGATTGGGTGTACTCGTCCCATTTTCCAAGGCCCGCTACATCAATCGGGCTAAGTTTCCAATGCTTGAGGGGGTCAGTTTCCCTGGCAAGAAAACGATTCAACTGTTCTGCACGACCGACATTCAGCCAGAACTTGAACAAGTGGATTCCATCGTTAATAAACCCGGTTTCCAGCGGCAGAACCTGCCGGAAAAACCGCTCGCGCTGATCGTTTGTGCAAAACCCGAAAACGTTTTCAACAACCCCGCGATTGTACCAACTGCGATCAAAGAACGCGATTTCCCCGGCCGATGGCAAATGCGAAGTATAACGTTGAAAATACCATTGGCTCGCTTCGGCATCCGATGGCTTGGCCAGCGCAACAACGCGCGCACTCCGTGGATTAAGGTTTTCACGAAATCGCTTGATCGTGCCGCCTTTGCCCGCGGCGTCTCGCCCTTCGAAAATGATGGCAACCCGTTGGCCGGTCTCCTTAACCCAGGCCAACATCTTTACCAGCTCAATCTGCAACGCCTCCATCTCATCATCGTAATCTTTGCCCTTCATCCTTTCGGTGTAGGGGTAGTTCGGGTTCAGAATGTCGTCCTTGTGGGAATTCTTGATAGCAGACCGAATTTCTTTGGGCGCTTCGTTGTCAAAATACTTTTGGATGGCACCTTTTTCCGAATGCGTCATGTGAAACCTCTGAATGAATTCTTGGTCTTACTATGTCTTGAGAAACAAATTAGCGCAAACCAGCGCGGGTGGCGGCACGGTCAATCGCGGCTGCTACTTCGGGTGCGGCAACGACCTGGGGCATATGGCCAATTCCGGCCAATCGAATAAGTTCGGCACCTGGAATGTCTTGAGCCAGTTTTTCCGAGTGCCATGCAAGGCCGACAGTGGTGTCTGCGGTTCCATGTACAATTTCCGTAGGTACACCGATTTCACCGTACCGGGGTTGCAGGTTGATGATTTCATCCAATAGATTGGCGCGCTGCATGGCGTTCGCCCGCATTGATTTCCTGCGCAGAGTAAGGCCGGGCCCGAAGTGTTCAGTATAGCCTTCAGGTGCAGTTTGGGGCGCAAAAACATCATCCAGTGAACGCGTTACATACCAGTCCGGGACAAATGCGGTGATCAGGGGCAGGGCGATTGCGGCGCCGATCGAGGTGGATGCCACCAGATTAAACCAATCCAAGGGATCGTCCCAAGGATGTGTCGCAGGTGCGATCGGAACAAGGGCAGATATATTGTTTGGTCGCGCGATAGCCCATGCCAAAGCAACTGCACCACCATAGCTTTGTCCTGCAACGATGGGTCGTTCGGCACCCAATTGCGCGGCTGCACGTTGAAGGATCTCTGCCTGATCAACAATGCTTTCACCGTTGGGGTTAAATCGACCCGAATAACCCAGCCCCGGCCGATCAAAAACAATAACCCTGTAGTTTTTGGCAAGTATTGGCGCCAAAGCAAATGTCATATCGCGGGTGTTTCCACTGGACCCATGGATAAGAACGACATCTGGTCCGTCACCCATGACCACTGCGTGAACAGGTGTGCCGTCAACATCCAGTACTTGCCCTTGCGGAGGAAACTCTGCCTCGGCCCGCGCTTCGTGCCGGTTCGCGCGCCAGATAGTAAGCGCGGTCAGGCCCATAACGACAAGGCCGATCGTTATCAGCACTTTAGCGTCCAATGTCAGTCAGGGCGAAAGGTGTGGTTTGGTAGATTTCGTTTATCCAATTTCCGTACAGCAAGTGCGCGTGACTGCGCCAGCGGTTCTGAGGAGTACAGGCGGGATCGTCCCCCGGATAGTAGTTGAGCGGGACGTTTATCGGCGTTCCGTTTTCCACATCGCGATCATATTCTTGCTTCAGCGTGTCACTGTCGTATTCGAAATGATTGAAAATATACAATGCACGGCGCGCTGTATCCTCGACAAGACACGGGCCTACTTCGTCGCTTCCCAGCAGTGTACTCAGCGCTGGGGTGGCATCAATTTCGTTTTGCTTCATCTCTGTCCAACGACTTACGGGGATAACGCAGTCATCAGAAAAACCACGAAGAAACGGCGACGCGGGTGCAAGGTTCCTATGCCGGAAACATCCAAATGCCTTGGCATCCAAAATGTGTTTTTTGACGCCATGAAAGTGGTTGATCATCGCCATTCCGCCCCAGCAAACGCCAAAGGTTGAATGTACGTTCGTCTGTGTCCAATCGAAAACGCGGCTGATTTCATCCCAATACGTTACATCCGCAAACTCCAGATGTTCGATTGGTGCACCGGTAATGATCAGGCCATCGAATTTCTCATGCTGAACATCGCGAAACGGGCGATAGAACTCTTCCATATGTTCTGCTGCGGTGTTTCTGGTCTGATGCTCGGTCATGCGAATCAGGGATAGCTCGATTTGCAGCGGGGTTGCGCCTATCAATCGCGCAAATTGATTTTCCGTCTGAATCTTCTTGGGCATCAGATTCAACAGCCCGATGCGTAAGGGCCGAATGTCCTGCCGCATTGCCTGATCTTCGGGCATGACCATGACGCCCTCGTTTGTGAGGACATCAAAGGCTGGTAGGTCAGACGGGATTTTAATCGGCATTTGACTCGGACTTGTTAAGGAACATTTGAAGTCAGGAACCTATGTTTAGGTGGCAGTGTTCTCAAGTGTTTGTTCAATCAACTCGTCGAAATCACTGGCATCACGCACCTTACCGATTTCATCGGCTGTAACGGCAATCCCCCAGTTGCGGGCCATCGCCTCGTACCTGGGCTGGCGATGTGCCAGCGCTTGGGCGTAAGTCCATCGAATGAAAGTGTCTGGATCCACCTGATCCTCAGGGCACTTTTGCTGGGCCAGATAATCGCCCCAAACGCGCGCCAAAAACTCGGCCTGATAGGACATCGGTTTTGGGGCTTTGTCAAAACGCTGGATCAGTTCGGTTGTGTGTGCCTCGTCACCTTTTATCCAGACCATCAAGGTGTTTTTAGACAGTTCGGTCAGAACCTGATCGCCGGGGTCATTAGGATCGACCCACTCGCATATTGATCCGCCTGAATCGCAGATGAAATGCGGATAACCGTAAAGGCGCTGTGCCCGGTCGATGAAGTACTCTGTGTCCAGCAGCGCATGGATTTCGGCCAGACGAAACTGTTCTTGGCGGCGTCGGTACTCTGATATTTCCAGCCCACCGCGTTCTGGGTTGCCCGGTTTTCCCAAATAGGCCGATACCGGTGTCAGATTTTCGAATGAAATATTCGATCCGATATAAATCGAGTCTTTCAACAACAAATCACGTAAGAACGGAACCTTCATCGCCTCGGCCTTGGCGTTGTCTGTAATGTATTCTCCCATGTATCGGGTGCCGATACGGTAATCGATCGAATAGTGAAACCAGTCACCTGAATCGCGCAGTAAGTTGGACACGTAAGTTTTGCCAAGCCCTGACATGCCGAAAAACAGCACCTTCTTGCGCTTGGCCTCGCGCCAGTCCTTCGCCGAATTGTAAATCATGTCCCGCCATTCCTGTTTTATTACTCTTGCTAGATTGGCGGAATGGCGGCGTCAATTGCGGCGCGCAGAATGGTTCAGGACCAGCAACCCAAATGCCAGCACGCCAAAACCAACAAATGCATTCTGTGGAAGCGTTTCACCCCGCATTGCAGCGCCCAGAATAATTGCCACGGGCGGAACGATCAGCGTTACCAGCAAAACATTCCCGCTGCCGGCCATGGACAGCACCCGATAGTACAACAGGTATGCGCCGGCTGTCGCAACTAACGAATAATAACCGACGGCCAGCCATGTTTCCAAGGGCAGCATCAGTGTTGGCATTCCATCGGTTGCAAGTGTGATTGGCAGCAATAATATCGTCGACCCTGTCAGCATATCCGCTGCTGCGACCTGAGTGGGCAGGTCCGAAAGCCTGGCCCGAGCATAGGCCGCAGCAAGTGCGTAGGAAACGGTGCCGGCAAGAACGGCAAACTGCGCGATGCTTTGCAAATTGAATTCGCGAAAATTACCAAGGCCAATAGCAATCGAGACACCCGAGAAACCCAGTGCGACGCCCAATAATCGCCCTTTGGTCAGGCGT
>JBPCWT010000336.1:0-4928 GCA_051009255.1 Ruegeria sp.
GGTCTGGACCAGCCGCTGTGGAAGCAGCTGTGGGACTACCTGTACAACATTGTCGTGCATTTTGATTTCGGCCCGTCCTTTAAATTCAAGGACCGCGACGTGAACGATATCATCGCGCAGGGCTTTCCAATTTCACTGACATACGGATCGCTGTCGTTTCTGTTCGCCACGCTTGTCGGCGTGAGCCTGGGAATTGCCGCTGCAATCAGGCATAACAGCTGGATCGACTATTTCGCCGTGGGTCTTGGGATTGCGGCGCAGGCGTTGCCCAACTTTATCATGGGCCCGATCCTGATCCTGACTTTTACTCTGTGGCTGGGATGGCTGCCGGGTGGTGGCTGGAACGGGGGACAGTGGCCGTACCTGATCATGCCGGTCATCGCGTTGGCGACATCTTACATGGGATCGATCGCCCGGATTACCCGGTCTTCAATGCTGGAGGTTCTGAACTCGAACTTTATCCGCACCGCGCGGGCCAAGGGCCTGCCGACCCGAACCGTGATCTGGCGCCATGCGCTGAAACCCACGCTGCTGCCCGTGGTGTCGTACCTGGGGCCGGTGTTTGTCTATGTCCTTACCGGTTCGGTCTTTGTCGATATCTATTTCTCGACCGGAGGGTTGGGGCAGGCCTATGTGGGGTCCGCCCTGTCGCGGGACTATGCCGTGCTGCTGGGGGTTACGATCCTTTATGGCGCGCTGACCGTTATCGTGAACCTGCTGACAGACCTGGCCTATGCCTGGTTTGATCCGAAAATCCGGTACTGAGGGGCTGTCAATGCTAGGAAAATCACAAAAAGCCGCCCATCTGGCCGAAGAAATCACCGATTACACGGTCATTCAGGGGCGTTCACTGTGGCAGGACGCACGTATACGATTTGTCCGGAACAAGGCCGCGATGGCAAGCGTGTTCATCCTGGGCCTGATCGTTCTGTTCACGATCATTGGCCCGTTTTTCGCCGTTTGGGATAACGAGGAAATCGACTGGAACGTCATGGGCGATGTACGCGCCATGGGGATGCCCTCGGTTGAAACCGGTCACTTTTTCGGTGTCGACGATCTGGGCCGTGACCTTTACAGCCGCGTCATTCAGGCCACGACGACATCGTTGCTGGTTGGTCTGATCGGGGCGGCGACGGCGTTGATTGTCGGCACCTGTTACGGCATCGCTGCCGGATACATTGGCGGGCGAACCGACAGCGTGATGATGCGCTTTGTCGATATCCTGCTGGCGATCCCTGCAACATTGATCATCATCTTGCTGCTGGTCGTGGCGGGGCGGTCGTTCTTTATGCTGTTTATCGCATTGGGCGCAGTTGGGTGGCTGACGATGGCGCGGATCGTCCGGGGGCAGACCCTGACGCTGAAGAACCGCGAGTTCATCGAGGCCGCGCGGGCCGCCGGTGTCAGCGAGTTCACCATCATGCATCGCCATATCCTGCCAAACCTGCTGGGGGTGGTAATCGTCTATGCCTCGCTGTTGGTGCCCGAGATGATCCTGACCGAAAGCTTTATCTCGTTCCTTGGGCTTGGGATTTCTGAACCCTATACCTCGCTGGGTCGTCTGATCGCCGAGGGTGCGGGAACGATGGGTTATGGCACGTTGTGGCAACTGATGTTCCCACTGACATTCTATGTCGCCATCATCATCACGATGTTCTTCATCGGGGATGGATTGCGTGACGCTCTGGACCCGAAGGATCGCTGACATGAGCCTGTTTTCCGTAAAAGACCTGAGCGTTCGGTTCGACACGCCCGATGGGGTTGTCGAAGCCGTCAAGAACATCAGTTTCGACATAAATCCGGGCGAGTGTCTGGGCATTGTCGGTGAATCCGGTTCAGGCAAAAGCCAGACGTTTATGGCGGCCATGGGGCTGTTGCCCACGGCAGGCCATGCCAGCGGCTCCGTCCTGCTGAACGGGCAGGAGATTTTGAACCTGCCGGTGGGCAAGCTGAACCAGATCCGCGGTTCGGATGTCGGCATGATCTTTCAGGATCCGCTGACCGCCCTGACCCCGCATCTGCGCGTTGGTCAGCAAATGCGCGAAGTATTGAACGTACATGAGGGCCTGCAAGGGTCGGCTGCGCGGGCGCGATGCCTGGAATGGCTGGAACGGGTGCGAATTCCCGAGGCAAAGCGGAGGCTGGACCAGTTTCCGCATGAATTGTCAGGCGGGATGCGCCAGCGCGTTATGATCGCGATGTCGATGCTGTGTAATCCCAAGCTGTTGATTGCTGATGAACCCACGACGGCGTTGGATGTCACGGTACAGGCCGACATCCTGGACCTGATGGTGAAGCTGCAACAGGACGAAGGCACCGCAATTGCGCTGATCACCCATGACATGGGCGTTGTGGCACGAATGTGCGACCGCGTTCAGGTCATGCGTATGGGCGAGTTTGTCGAAAAAGGTGACACGTTCGAAATCTTTCGCGCGCCCGAGCATGAATACACCCGAACCCTGCTGGAAGCGATGCCGAGGATCGATGCCGGCGAAGCGCCCAAGGCGTTGGAAACGGACGAGCAGCCATTGCTGAGGGTCGATGACGTCAAGGTGCATTTTCCGATCCACGTCTCGTCCGGGCTGTTTGGGCGCAAGGTGCCGTTGAAGGCCGTGGATGGTATCAGCTTTGACATTCTCAAGGGTGAAACATTGGGTGTTGTGGGCGAATCCGGCTGCGGCAAATCCACCTTGGCCCGCGCCGTTCTGCAACTGATCGAGCCGAATGCCGGCAATGTCAGCTGGCTGGGTAATCCGATTGTCGGGTTAAAGAGGGCGGAATTGAACAAGTACCGCAAGGACCTGCAGATCGTGTTTCAGGATCCGCTGGCCAGCCTTGATCCTCGCATGGCGATCTCGGCCTCGATTTCCGAACCGCTCAAGACCTATCGCCCTGATCTGACCGAGCGCGAGCGCAAGGACATGGTCGCCGCGATGATGGAGCGCGTGGGCCTGAATGCCAATATGATCAATCGTTATCCGCACGAACTGTCAGGTGGTCAGAACCAGCGGGTGGGCATTGCGCGCGCCATGATCAACAAACCCAAGCTGATTATCTGTGACGAGGCGGTGTCGGCCCTTGATGTGTCCATTCAGGCCCAGATCGTCGAACTGCTGCGCGAGTTGCAGCAGGAATTCGGCCTGTCGATGATCTTTATCAGTCACGACCTGTCCGTGGTACGCGCCGTATCGAACCAGATCATGGTTCTGTATCTTGGCCGGGTTGTCGAATTGGGCGATGGCGAGGTGATCTGTTCCGCGCCGGTTCACCCTTATACCAAGTCCCTGATTTCGGCCGTGCCAATCCCGGACCCACAAGTAGAGCGCAGCCGACAGCGGATCAAGCTGCCGGGTGAATTGCCGTCACCCATGGATCCCAAGGCCGCGCTGCGGTTCCTTCCCAGCCGATTGGATGCGGGACAAGCCGATTACGTGCCAAAGTTGTCGGAAATCGCACCCAACCACGTGGTCGCGGAACATGACCCGCTGGAAACCATTTTGGCGCGGACCTAACGAAAACTACCGACCGGCCTGTTTGGGCTGGTCGGCAGATTGATTTGAACTGGCGGTGTCGCCGGCCCGAATTCAGGCTGTTCACGCCATACGGCGCCGATCAGCTGTCAGAGTTAAACCGCGTGATATCGATCTGTTCCTGAATGGCTGCGACATTGCCCACGTCATCGGGGCCAAAGACCATCGTGCGCCCTATGATCCGCAAAATGTTGGTGGGGCTGTCGAACCGCTTGACCCCTTCGGGCAACGTACCGGTCCAGCCCAGCCCGACCACGGCATAATCACCGGCCTCTTCGCCCGTTGCGCGTGTGCCGATATAGCCGAACGCATTCGTCCATGAATCATTGAGCTGGATCGAATAATAGCGGTCCCGGACCTCGGGCACGTGGATCAGCAATGGCCCCTCGTCCAGTGTGTACCAGCCGGACGAATAAAAGGTGTCGGCGTTAGGCCGGACGATGATCTTGTCGTCAGGTGTCGGAAAGCGGTGTGTATGGCTGATCGAATTCAGCGGTGCACGCCCGACATCGGTGACTTCGTCGACCGAGGTAAAGCGGTTCTGCGCAATTATCATGACCAGACGCGGTGCGACCCACACCAAGAACAGGGTCACCAGCACAACAGAAAGAATGGACGACACCAGAAAGGGTCGCCATGCGGGTTTGAAACGTTTCATGCTCATGCCTCACCCCCGATCCGTTGAATGGCAGGTGGCTTCCAATCCAGGGCCATCAGTTCGGGACGCGGCAGGTAGGTGCGCAATGTAACCGTAAATCCACCCTTTTTCACCGGCAGCCAGTTGGTGACGCCTTCGGATGGTTCTTCGGCGGACAGGATAAAGCGCAGGCTTCCATCCGGTTCGAAGGTCACGCCTTCGGTACGCGAAGAGATGGTGTAGCGATCAATGGGGTTTTCGACCATAAAGCCGTTGTCGGCATCATAGACTGTCAACGACCAGAACGCGTCCACGGGTGGCAGGTTGTCCGCGGGAAACACCACTTCGTACCGGTTGTTTTCACCGTTCAGCAGCGTGCCGTCACCATCGTGAAAACCGTGAAAGAACATCGCCTCTTGCGGAATGGCGTTGCCAAGGGAATTTACCGCAATTGCGGCCCGCAACAGATAGTTATGCCCAAAATCCCCGGTTCGGAAACTTACCCGCCACTGGTTAACAACCATGCCACGGTTCTTGGATTTCCAATCGATCAACCCATAGGTCACCGGCAAGGCCAGAACCACGCCCAACAGGTACCCGATAAGACGGACCCCAACTTTAACTTCTTCAATTTCGGCCTCATAGCTCGACTTCGTGGGCACAACGTGAGCGTGAGTTATCCGGGTGTCAAACAAGATCAGGGACCTGAACGCGACGTCATTGGTTGCGGCGTTGAGAGCCATTGGCCGGGTTGTATCAAG
>JBPCWT010000337.1:0-2672 GCA_051009255.1 Ruegeria sp.
CAGCAGATGACCGGATTTGGCCGCCTTGGTTGCCAAATACCCCTGATTATGGACGGTTTCGCCAACTTTTAGGGGAACACGCTCTGTAACCGCGACACCTGTTCTTTCCATCATTGCGATCTTGGCGGGATTGTTTGTCAGCAACCGAACGGATTGGAATCCCAGCGATTTCAGGATGTCCGAACCCAACCGAAAATCGCGTTCGTCGTCTTCGAAACCCAGCCGGTGATTGGCCTCGACCGTGTCAAACCCCTGATCTTGCAGGAAATATGCGCGCATCTTGTTGGCCAGGCCAATACCGCGCCCTTCCTGATTCAGATACAGCAATATTCCCGCGCCCTCGGTTCCCATTTGCGCCAAGGCACCGCGCAGTTGAGGGCCGCAGTCGCATTTCAAACTGCCCATCAGGTCACCTGTGAAACACGCGGAATGCAGGCGCGCCAAGACGGGCTGTTCCCGATCAGGGCGGCCAATTTCAAAGGCATAGTGCTCTTCCCCGCCATCCTCGGGCCGGAAAACGTGCAGCCTGCCGGCGTCGGAAACTTCGGTCGGTAGACGTGCCGCGACGATAGCGTGCAAGGGGCTGCGATCCGCCAGATGCGGTGCCGCCAGCGTGTGGCTAACACAGGTTAGCCCATGAGAAAGCGCAAACTCGCGCCCGTTTTCGATAGGCGTGACCAAAGCGGCCGGCAGCAACCGCGCCGATTTCGCCAACGCGATTGCCAATCGATACAAACCGGCATTTCCATCACGCGCGGTCATCAACGGCCCCTTCATCGGGGCATTCAGATCGTCAGATGGGTCCGCAACTGCCTGAACCCATGCGATATCCGCATCTGCGGGAACAATCACGCGGGCCAGATCACCATCATAAGCGCGGGCTTTCAGCGTTTCAGCGCGGCGTCCGGTAATCGCAACGGCAAGACCCGTTCCTAGCCCGCGCAGATCGGCCAGTCGTTGGGCACCAAGCGTTTCGGTGGACAATGCCAATACACCGAACCCTGCGTCGTCACACAGAACGACCGGCAGGCCCATACGCATATCGGCACGTGCCCGGGCCAGCAATTCGGTGATATCCGGAAAAAGACTCATGCCTGTTATCCTGTAACGCTCAGCGCCTTAACTAATCATTTGAGTAGCAAATGTGAAACATTTCCTCGGCATCAGACACGAGGGCGTGAGAGTATTGCAGCAAATATTGCTGTTTGCGTGTTGCGCGCTCAAGTGAGGCTAAGGAAGTTTTGGAGGACGGGACATGGCTCAGCTCAAGAAGATCCTGCTGGTAGATGATGACGAAGATCTGCGCGAGGCACTCAGCGAACAGCTGGTGATTACCGAGGACTTTGATGTTTTCGAAGCATCTGATGGCCAAAGTGCGATGGAGCGGGCGCGCGAGGCGATTTACGATCTGGTCATTCTGGACGTTGGCCTGCCGGACACCGATGGCCGCGAGTTGTGCCGGCTTATGCGTAAGCAAGGTGTCAAAAGCCCGATCCTGATGCTGACAGGCCATGACAGCGATGCAGATACAATCCTTGGGCTTGATGCAGGGGCCAATGATTATGTCAGCAAGCCATTCAAGTTTCCTGTGCTGCTTGCCCGCATCCGCGCCCAGTTACGCCAGCACGAGCAATCAGAAGACGCTGTTTTCGCATTGGGGCCTTACACGTTCAAACCTGCGATGAAGATGCTGATTACCGAAGACGACCGCAAAATTCGTTTGACGGAAAAAGAAACCAACATCCTCAAGTTTCTGTATCGATCGACAGATGGCGTGGTCGCGCGTGATGTCCTGTTGCACGAGGTTTGGGGCTATAATGCTGGTGTTACAACGCACACACTTGAGACTCATATCTATCGCCTGCGTCAAAAAATCGAGCCTGATCCATCAAATGTGCGCCTTTTAGTCACAGAATCAGGTGGATATCGGCTGGTCTCTTAACTCCATGTGGATTGACATTCATCAAAGTGATATCTTGAAAGCATAACAAGGTTACTCCCATCCCGTGCATGTCCGGGTAATGACATGTACCTCCCTGTTGGACTGCCGGGCCTTTGGCCCGGCCTTTTTTTGTGCCGCCCCATGGCACTGTTGCAGGCGTCAAGTTAGGGTGCGCCAACCCTGACAAAGGAATCCTGCCAATGCCATTCACCCTTGCAACCTGGAACATCAACTCGGTGCGCCTGCGCGAGCCCATCGTTCTGAAACTATTGCAGGAAGAGGCGCCGGATGTGCTGTGTTTGCAAGAATGCAAATCACCTGTCGAAAAGATCCCGACCGAAAGTTTTGCCGCCCTTGGATACACTCATATGATCGCGCGTGGACAAAAAGGATACAACGGCGTCGCAATCCTGTCACGGTTGCCGATCACGGATGCCGGAGACCAGGATTTTGCCAATCTGGGCCACGCCCGCCATGTTGCCTGTCGTCTGGAAAATGGTGTGACGATCCACAATTTTTACGTTCCGGCAGGCGGCGATGTGCCTGATCGTGACGTGAATGAGAAATTTGGACAAAAGCTCGATTACCTGACTGAAATGCGTGATTGGTTTCATTCGGATAAACCGAAAAAATCTGTTCTGGTTGGCGATCTGAACATCGCACCGCGCGAAGATGATGTTTGGTCACATAAGCAATTGCTCAAGGTCGTCTCACATACTCCGATCGAGGT
>JBPCWT010000338.1:0-6749 GCA_051009255.1 Ruegeria sp.
GGGTGCATATGGACTTGATGTTTTCCACGGCCTGATTGGCCGCTGTCTGGGCACTGGCTGGCGTCACGGTTCCACCCGTGGCGCTGATCGCGGCAAGTCCACCGATCGTCAGGCCCGACCCGCGCAGGAATGCGCGGCGATCGACGGTTTTCTCGCCGACCTGGGACAGGATACTTGTCCGCTGGGGGCGTCTCGCAACCCCGTTGGTCTTTTTCCTAAGCATTTCTTTCCTCCCTTGCTGGCCATGTAATTCATGGCTGGCTTGGTGCTGCTGATGCCGACATCAGGGCCAATCGCAACCGTCAGTCGGGTTTGACGGCGTCCAGTCTAGAACCGGGCGCTATCCAGATATGCGCGGGTATGCGCTGTGTCCTGAATGCGGGTTTCGTCCGTTGGCAGCTCTGCTGCCTCGGCTTCGCCGCTCAGGGTGGCCGCGGCAACAGCAGCGGGTGCTGCGGTTCCTGCCAGCTTTAGGAAGTCGCGGCGGGTAGCGCCGGTTTCCTTGGTCTTGCTCATGGGATCCTCCTTCCCATTTGCGTTTAAGCGCCCGAGGGGCACCGGTGAGTGGCAACAGATTTATGCTGCCGTCATTCGGAAGGCTTCTCTCTCGATCTCCATGAAAGTCCGGCCAGCGGTGCCGACCGACGCATAGAGAACCGAGTTTTCAGCGGCTTCCAAATCTGAATAAAAATGCACTGCCCAAGGGCTGATATGTTTGTTCCAAAACGTTTTCTGATCTTCCAGTGGCACTGGTGCGCCAAATCGGCCAACGATCATTCCGGCCATTATTTCCATTAGTGACGCAATGTTGTCTTCGGGCTCGAACACGTTAGGAGCCCGAGTTATTCCGCGCGCGGCCATATCATTGCGAAGCTGGGCCAACGGCTTTTCATTCAGGAAACCCGTCAGGTAAAAGCTTGCATAAGGCAGCAATTCGCCGCGACCCAATCCAACGAACAAAGCGTTGAATTCACGCTCTGCCGCGGCCGGTTTGGTAACTTTGGCCACACGCGACATCGCCTTTATGGCCTGACCCAAATCTGTTTCATCCCCCGACAATCCAGCCATTTGATCAAGAAGCATATGATCGGGAGGTCCCGCCAAAAGTAGACCCAGAAAATTGTAGAAATCAGCGCGCAGGCGATCCTCTGCCGAGATATCAAGGTTATGCGCGTTGCCTACGGTCATAGGTTCATGCTTCAAACTCAAATTTCATGCGGCGTGGAGAAGGAAGCGGTTGGTCGTCGTCGGTTTCACTTGCTTCCCCGACTTCGACCATCACCTCTGCCGTCTCCTCGATTGTTTCCGAGAGGGTGTCTGTTTCTTCCTCCTCGAACTCGCCTACATCATCCTCTAATTCTTCTTCAGATCGGGACAGCGCCTCGATATGCGCCAGCATACCCTTGCCCACCTGGTATGCGGTTTGAATATTCTCAATTACACACGAGGCATCGGTGTAATCTTCGCCATAATCAACCAACCCATCCACATTGGCCAATACGGGGTTTAATCGCCAAAACCGGCGAAGGGCGCGGCGACGCAACCGGTCGGGCACTGCCTTTGCCATAAAGCCGGATACGTCATCGCCGGCTTGTAATTCCTCTGGGTTCGGCAATCCCAATTCAGCAAGGATTTCCGCGTCTGTCTTTTCTTCCAGTTCGGCCTGTCGAGCGGCCACGGCCTCCACTTCAACTGCAGTAACTTCAGCATCGGCTTCGGCCTGTACGGCCGCCTTCCTGCGGGACCAGAAATCGCGGGTTTCGTTCATTGCACCACCCTCCGCGGTGCGCGGTAGACGTCCGTGTCCTGGCGGATGCGCGCATCGCCTCGGCCGTCTTCAACAAGATCAATCCGTTTCTTGTCCCGACGGCGTTTTACAAAGACGTCCTCGCGGTAGTGCTGCAATGTAAAGTCGCGAACCCACGCGATCAGACCTTCGGTCATCGGTATCTTTTCGACAATCTCCTCGCCCGTATCGGCGTAATCCTGCCCCTCGAAAGGAGAGGCGGTAACCAGAACCGCGTTCAGCGGCTGGTCGTCGCTCGGCTCATTCCTCAGAACCAAATATATTGATGGCTGAGCGTCTGCGAGGTTGGCCATATAGGCCTCGGCCTCTGCTGCCCAAAGTGTGAGCGGCAGTGTTGCCGCGTGATACTCGACCGCATCACCTTCGCGTCGTAACTCAACCCAATGCGCAGGATTTGCACCGGGCAACACCGCAACTGCGCGCCAGTTCCATTCTGCCCAGCGTGTTACGCCCGGCATCTTGCGCACGACAACGCCCAAGGGCATTTCAATGTGGATTGCGGCCCCGGCCACTTGTTCCTCCCCAGAAGGCCTTCCCCTGCCTCCATAGTGATGAATTATGGTACACAATTCAGTTACGTGCCAAGTCACCAAATTAAGCTATCTGAATGAATCGTCGCAAATTTCTGCTGAATTGTATCAGTTGGTAAAATTGAAGCAGAGGTTGCGGTGAAATATAATGCACAAATATGCATGCATTTGATGGCACTTCTTTACCTGTCCGCCAGAATGGTCCTAGGCTGAAGTGGGGCACTTATAAGCCCAAGGGGAGATTATGGTTAGTAAATTGATTTTGTGTGACTGCGAGGGTTCCCAGTCACTTGATAAGGATCGGATTGGAAAAGCTTGCGGTGCAGAATGCTCAAAGGTGCACACAGCCCTTTGTACCCGGGAATTGCCCCTTGCAACCGAACTATTTCAGCAAGGCGGGCAACTTGTTGTTGCATGCGGGCAAGAGCAGGAAATTTTCAGGGAATTGGCGCAAGAACTGGGTGTTGACGAACCTGGCTTTGTCGATTTGCGCGACAGGGCAGGGTGGACGGACAAAGGGCAAGATCCCACGCCAAAAATTGCGGCGCTTGCTGCCGAGGCGCTTTTGCCGCTGCCAGTTACCCCAAGCGTTGATGTGGTTAGCGAAGGCGTGTGCTGTATCATTGGTCCAAGCGAAGTTTCATTTGGCCTGGCAGAGAGCTTGTCTGAAACTCTTGCCGTTACAGTACTGATCACTGATGAAGCCGCGCCATTGTCCCAAAAGTATGACGTTGTGCGTGGGCAGGTCAGGCAAGTGTCGGGTGCGCTTGGTGGATTTGAGCTTCGGATTGATGCGTTGCAACAACTTTTACCGGGCGGGCGCAATGAGTTCGGTTGGAGCAATCCTAATGATCGTGCGACGTCGCGCTGCGACATTGTAGTAGACTTGGCGGGGAAGGCACCGTTTGTGCAGGCGCCCGAAAAGCGCGAAGGATACCTGCGTGCAGATCCCAAGGATCCGATGGCTGTTTCCCGGCTTGCGGTCGAGGCCTTGCAACTTACAGGCACATTCGAAAAGCCCCTGTTTGTGCGTGTCGAGGAAACCCTGTGCGCCCACTCTCGCGCGGGACAAGTCGCTTGTTCGAACTGTCTGGATATCTGCCCAACTGGTGCAATTACCCCGGCTGGCGAGAATGTTACAATTGATCCAATGGTTTGTGCGGGTTGCGGGGCATGTGCCGCACTGTGTCCATCAACGGCAATAACGTACGAGGCACCTTCGGTCGGATCGCTGATGGCGCGTGTTAATGTGTTGGCAAAAACATTCCGCAATTCCGGTGGGACGATGCCACGACTGTTGGTTCACGATCAACACGGCGCTGAAATGACCCGGTTGGCAGCCAGAATTGGTCGGGGTTTGCCCGCTGATGTCATTCCGCTGGAATTGGATGTGGTGTCGGGATTTGGACATGCGGAGATGATGGCCAGTTTGGCGCAGGGTTTTGCCCATGTCGGCATCCTTGTTTCGCCAACAACAGAATTGGATGCGTTGAAACGGGAATTGGAACTGGCGCAGTCGATAGCCGGAGAGGGACTTGTTTCCTTGGTCGATGAAAATGACCCGGATGCGTTGTCCGATCTGCTTTACAATCAGCAAGTTCGCGCAATTGTTTCCGAACCAGTTTTGCCGTTGGGCAATCGCCGCCAGATCACGCGCCTTGCCGCCAAAGCACTGCATCCAGACGCTAGGGAACCACTGCCGCTGCCCGCAGCCGCACCATACGGTGCGATTGCGGTAGACACCGCTGCTTGTACCTTGTGCCTGAGTTGTGTGTCGCTTTGCCCCTCTGGCGCGTTGATCGACAACCCCGACAAACCTCAATTGAACTTCCAAGAAGACGCTTGTTTGCAATGTGGACTTTGCAGAACGATCTGCCCGGAAAATGCGATTGAATTAGTGCCGCAGCTGAATTTGAGTGATGCAGCGCTTTCGCAGCAAGTCCTGAATGAAGAGGAACCGTTTGCTTGTATCCAGTGCGGCTCATTGTTTGGTGTAAGATCAACGGTTGAGCGGATCATGGAAAAGCTGGCTGGCTCTCATCCGATGTTCGCATCTTCTGAACAGGCCAAGATGATCCAGATGTGCGACGATTGCCGGGTGCAGGCGCAGTTCCACAGCAAAGAAAACCCCTTCACGTCAAAGCCTAAGCCTAAGGTTGTTACGACTGAGGATTACTTTGGAAAGCGCAAGGATCATTGATGCTGCAAAGGCGCACCAAGGTCTGCGGCGCGAACGACGGACACGAATGCCAGGATGGCCTCAAGTTCGTCCTGCGTGATGTTGACGGGGTGTATCGGCGACGGGCGTTGCGGATCAAACGGCGCGGTAATCCCATCAATTTGCGTAAATGCGGGGTGCGGGTTCAGGACATAGAATTGCTGAAACCGTTCGGACCAATCAGGCAGCGTCCGCAAAACAGCAAAAGATGGCGTGGATCCCAGGCCATTCATCCGGTTTTGCGGCCCGATAACATGGCAACGACCGCAATGGTTCAGGGAAAGAGATTCACCAAGCACGGCGTCGCCAGAAATCTGAGGTGCTTCTTCCACGCTGGCAGCTACTACGCTGGCGCTGAATGGTTCGCCTTGGGACGGGACAAAGCTCTCTATCGTTCGTTTTCCGATATCGGACAACAGCCAGTCGCGGAACCTTTCCTGACGGAGGTCGTTTTCAATACGCAAGTGATACACCACTCCCCCACTTTGAAACACAGGTTGGCCCGGTGGGTTTTTGGTCAGAGCCATTGCGCCGTTTTCTTCGGCGACAACCCGTACACCGGTCTTGAGCGAGAAACGCGGAAGAATATGTTTCAGAATACCGGACTGAGCGATGTCGTCCGGTGCAGCAAGGCCAATCGACTCTTGCGGCCAAGAGGGGCTGGCGGAGAGCATCAGGCTGAGGCACAACAGTACAAATCGCATACGTTAGCCTAACTAGGGCCGGGCGTAGGCGTCAAATGAAGCGATTGAGACGGAGACACATGCAATGAGCGGTGACTACAACATGTCGATGCGAAAGTTTCTTAAGCAGGTTGGTGTGACCAGCCAGCAGGCAATAGAAGAGGGATTGCGCAAAGCGAATTCCCCTGCAGGACAAAGTTTTGAAGTAAAGATGATCCTGACGATTGATGGTCTGGACGTCGAACATGTGGTGACAGGCCAGATCAAGGACGGCGACGCATGAGCATCCGGGATGCTGTTCTGGCGAACCTGAAAAAGATAACTGATCCTGTATCAGGGCAAGACATTGTAAGCGCGGGGATCGTTCGTGCGTTGAATGTCGAGGACAACACGGTTCGCTTTGTTTTGGAAATTGATCCAAAGCATGCCGACCGCATGGAGCCAGTTCGCGCAACGGCCGAGAAGGCCGCACAGATGGTCGAGGGCGTCGAAACCGTCTCGGCCATGATGACCGCGCATTCCGAAAAGGCACCGCCTGAGCTTAAGCCAAAACCAAAACCATCCGAAACCGGGCCGCAGGCCGTGGCGGGTGTAGACCGGATCATCGCCATCGCATCTGGAAAAGGGGGCGTCGGAAAATCGACCGTTTCTGCAAACCTTGCGTGTGCATTAGCCGCCGAGGGCCGCCGTGTTGGTTTGCTGGATGCCGACGTTTATGGCCCGTCGCAACCGCGCATGTTGGGCGTTTCTGGTCGCCCGGCAAGCCCTGACGGCAAGACGATCCTGCCATTGCGAAATCACGGCGTTACCATGATGTCCATGGGCCTGATGGTGAACGAAGGGCAGGCAGTAGTCTGGCGTGGGCCAATGCTGATGGGCGCATTGCAACAGATGATGAACCAGGTTCAATGGGGCGCTTTGGATGTGTTGATCGTCGATCTGCCACCGGGCACAGGGGACGTGCAATTGACGCTGTCCCAGAAGTTTAAAGTTGACGGAGCTATTGTTGTTTCAACGCCGCAAGACGTGGCGCTGATTGATGCCCGCAAGGGGATCGACATGTTTCGACAACTCAAGACGCCAATTTTGGGTATGATTGAAAACATGTCTACCCACATCTGTTCGAATTGCGGACATGAAGAGCACGTCTTCGGTCACGGTGGAGTCGCAAACGAAGCCAAGGAGATGGATGTTCCATTGTTGGGTGAAATTCCATTGCATTTGGATATCCGTGTCGCCGCAGATGCTGGCGCGCCTGTTGTGGTTAGCAAACCCGACAGCGCTCAGGCCGATGCTTTCCGCAAGATCGCCCGCGATCTGATCGCCACGGGCAACGCATGAGCCAACCGGTCTTTCCCCCTTTGCTGCAAGGTACTTCGGTACAAGGTGGGGAAGATCCGTTTGATCGCTTGCAGGCGATGGCTGTGTTGGGTTGCGACGCAGGAACTGTTACTCATAACATTCAAGCCGACCGGATCAGGGTGGCCATCGTGTTTGCACCCGAAGTTGCG